>JAXDGQ010000063.1:0-2531 GCA_034664965.1 Solirubrobacteraceae bacterium
TGGGCGAGCGCGGGCGCGTCGTTGGTCCCGTCCCCTGTCATCGCGACGAGGCGCCCCTCGGACTGCTGCTCGCGGATCAGCGCGAGCTTTCGCTCGGGCGTCGCTTCGGCGAGGAAGTCGTCGACGCCGGACTCCTCGGCGATCTTGCCCGCCGTGAGACGGTTGTCGCCGGTCACCATCACGGTTCTTATCCCCATCGCGCGCAGCTGGTCGAAGCGGACCTTCATGCCCTCCTTGACCGTGTCCTTCAGATACACGACACCGAGCACCTGGCTGTCGCGCGAGACGGCCAGCGGCGTGCCGCCCTCGTTGCCTATGCGGTCCAGCTGGAGCTGCAGCTCGGGGGGCGGGAAGCCCCCTTCGCGCTCGACCAGCTCGACGATCGCGTCGCCGGCGCCCTTGCGCAGCTGCTGACCGTCGTAGTCGACGCCGCTCATGCGCGTCTGCGCGGTGAACGGCACGAACTCGGCGCTCATCTGGGTCATGTCGTGCTCGCGGATCCCGTACTGCTTGGCGAGCACGACGATCGAGCGGCCCTCGGGCGTCTCGTCGGCGAGCGAGGACAGCTGCGCCGCCTCGGCGAGCTCGAACTCCGAGACGCCGGGCATCGGCACGAACTCCGCGGCCAGCCGGTTGCCGATCGTGATCGTGCCGGTCTTGTCCAGCAGCAGCACGTCGATGTCGCCGGAGGCCTCGACGGCGCGCCCGGACAGCGCCAGCACGTTGCGGCGCACCAGCCGATCCATGCCGGCGATCCCAATCGCCGAGAGCAGCGCGCCGATCGTCGTCGGGATCAATGCGACGAGCAGCGCGATCAGTGTCGTCTCGGAGATCGAGGTGCCAGAGACCAGTGCGAAGGGTCGCAGCGTGACGACGACCACCATGAAGATCAGCGTGAGCGCGGCGAGCAGGATGTTCAGGGCGATCTCATTGGGAGTCTTGCGCCGCGACGCGCCCTCGACCAGCGCGATCATCCGGTCCAGGAAGGACTGGCCGGGCTCTTGGGTGATTTCCACGACGATCTCGTCGGACGTCACGCGCGTGCCGCCCGTGACGGCGCTGCGGTCGCCGCCCGACTCGCGGATGACCGGCGCCGACTCGCCTGTGATCGCCGACTCGTCGACGGTCGCGATGCCCTCGATCACCGTGCCGTCTCCCGGGATCAGCTCGCCCGCCGGCACGACCACGACGTCGCCGCGCGTGAGCTCGGCCGCGGGCTTGGTGCTGCCGTCGCGCATCGTCGCGACGGTCTCCTTGCGCATCGAGCGCAGCGTGTCGGCCTGCGCGCGGCCGCGACCCTCGGCAAACGCCTCGGCCATGTTGGCGAAGAGGACCGTCAGCCACAGCCAAACGGCGATCGTGAACGTGTACCAGGCCGGCTCGCTGCCGCCGCCCAGGGGCTTGCCGCCGAACGCCTGGGTCAGCCACGTCACGGTCGTGATCACCGAGCCGATCTCCACCACGAACATCACCGGGTTGCGGATCTGCACCCGCGGATCGAGCTTCTTGAGGCTGTCGATGAGGGCGCGTTTGACGATCTCCGGCTGGAACAGGGAGATCGCCTGGCGCTCGTGCGTGGGCGATAGCTCTGCGGACATCAGTGTGTTCCTCCGGTCAGGCGGTCAAGCGCCAGGTTGAGCTCGAGCACGTTCACGCCGGGTTCGCCTGAGAAGCCGAGCCCGCGGGAGTCGGTGTACTTAGCGACCAGCCCGTCGACGATGCCGAGGGAGAGTTGGCGCTTGGCGGCAACCCGGTGGGCCTGGATGCGCGCGTTGGCCGGTGAGATTTCCGGGTCGAGGTTCGACGCCGATGTGTTCACCGCGTCAACGGGGATCCGAGCGGCGCTCAGGCCGGGGTTGTAAGGCTTCTCCAGTTCGAGATAGGCCCTGAGGTTTTCGGCGTCTTCTTCCTCGGTGACCTTGTCGTTGGGACCGCGGTTGGAGAACGTGCTCGCGGCGGCGTTGTATGCGCCACCTTCGGTCGCCGAAGGACGGCTCTGGAAGTACAGGGGGTCTGGTTCGGTGACGATTTCTTCTTCTTCTTCCTTCGGCTTTCCGTTCTTGTCGAGCACGGGTTTGACGAATGCCTGGCCGATGATCTTCGAGCCGACGAGCTTGCCGTCGACGTAGACCTTCTGGCCGTTGGCGTTGCCCGGGAATGCGACCTGGCTGACGCCGGTGATGACGAGCGGGTAGACGAGCCCGAGCAGGACCGTGAGGACGATGATGCCGATGACGGAGGTGACGATGTCGCGGCGCATGTCAGTAGAGGTGTCCGGTCAGGCCCTGCACAACGGGGCCGAGCAGCAGGGCGGGGAAGAAGGTCAGCGCGCCGACGAGGATGATCACGCCAATCAGCAGCACGACGAACGTCGGGTTGTCGGTGCGCATCGTGCCGAGGCCTGCAGGCGTCACACGCTTGCCGACGAGCGCACCGGCGACCGCCAGCGCGAAGAGAATCTGGCCGACGCGGGCGAAGATCATCACCAGACCGCCGAGCACGTCGGCGAACGTCACGCCGTGGGCACCAAG
>JAXDGQ010000064.1:0-14593 GCA_034664965.1 Solirubrobacteraceae bacterium
TCCACGCGCGCGTACTTGGCCGAGCCGGGCTGCTTCTTGTAGGCGGACAGCAGCGCGTCCTCGAGGGCGATCATCAGCTTCTCGGGCTCGATCCCCTTCTCACGCGCGAGCGCGTGCATGGCCTCGAGGATTTCGCGTGACATCTCGCTACTCCTCCACCAAGTTCGATCGGCGGATCTCCGCGTAGGGGATCGCGATGATGCCCCCGTCGGCCGCCAGGGTGATCTCCTCCTCGGAGGCTCCCACGAGCTCGCCGGTGAAGCTCTTCAGCGCCCGCGCCTCGCCCGGGCGGCGCTCGCCCTCGAAGGGGGCACAGCCGGAGGGCTGGGTCGGACGCGGGTGACGCGTGCGCACGCGGGCGCGGCGCCCGACGAAGCGACGGAAGTGCGCGGGCTTGGTCAGCGGGCGCTCGGTCCCCGGCGAGGAGACCTCCAGCGAGTAGCGCTCGCGCAGGTCGGCGAGCTGCCGCGTGACGCGCTCGCACAGCGCCAGCGTCACGCCGTCGGGATGGTCGATGAACACGCGCAGCGAGCGGCCGCCGAGAACCTCGGCGAGCAGCACCTCGACCTCGGGCTCGCTGAGCGCCAGATGCCGTTCGATATCTGCCTGTATGGGTGTCATCAACTTGCTCCTTTACGCAAAAAAAGCGGGCCTGCGCCCACTTTCGGTACTGCTGCCGACTCTGCTGGCCGATCTTCGATCGCCGGCACGAAAGCTCTTGATCGAGCATAGCATCGGGCCGCCCGCGCAGGGCACGTTTGCCTGCAGGTGGTGGCGCGCGTGTGCAGTGCTCAGGCGCGATGCGCGTCGCGCCGTGCGCGATCGCGATAGACGCGATAGTCCGCGCGCTCGGGACGCAGCGAGCAGGCCAGCGCGAGCGGCTGGCAGGCCTCGCGGTGGCGCCCCAGCAGCTGCATCGAGCGCCCGAGGCAGAACAGCGCGTAGTCGTTGGTCGGCGTGTTGGTGGCAACCGCCTTGAACTCCTCCGCGGCGCCCTCGTAGCGTTGCGCGTGAAACAGCGCGCGGCCGAGCGCCTCGCGGATCGAGGCCTTGTCGGGCTCGAGATCGCGCGCTTTGCTCAGCGGGACGATCGCGGCTTGGTGGTCGCCGCGCTCGAGCAGCTCGCAGCCGCGCTGGTAAAGGTCATAGACGCTCTCCATAAGCGCGGGTCATTTTAACCGCCCCTACTCGCATACCCGGAAAGCCGATCGGCCGCCCGGCCGGGTCGCCGCGAGCCTGGCCAGACCATGTCGGGGTCGCTGTCCGGCCGCGGCCGCTCGCGCGCGAAGAGCGTCGCCTCGCCGCCGCCACACGGCGCAGCGGCTACGCGCGCAGCTTCTCGACAGCGTCGAGGATCGCCTCGGCGACCTGCGACTTGCCCGCGCGGGCGACCTTGACCGCCCCGTTGGGCGCGCCGTCGGAGGTAAGGATCGTGACCTCGTTGGCGTCGGAGTCAAAGCCGATGTCCTGGCGCGAGATGTCGTTGACGACGATTGCGTCGACGCCCTTCTCGACGAGCTTGCCGCGCGCGAGCTCCACGCCGTGCTCGCCGTACTCGGCGGCGAAGCCGACGAGCGTCTGGCCTTCACGGCGCTGCGCGGCCAGCGCGGCGAGCACGTCGCTCGTCGCCTCCAGCTCGAGCTCCAGGCCGGTGCGGCCGGACTTCTTGATCTTGCCCTGCTGCGGAGCGACCGGGCGGAAGTCGGCGACGGCTGCCGCCATCAGCAGCACGTCCGCGGCGGGAAACTCCTCCTGGCAGGCGCGCTGCAGCTCGGCCGCGGTGACGACGTCGCGCCGCGCGATAGCCGCGCTCGCCGGCAGCGACACGTTCGCGGCGATCAGCGTCACGTCTGCGCCGCGCCCCAGCGCCGCCTCGGCCAGCGCCAGGCCCATACGCCCCGAGGAGCTGTTGCCGAGAAAGCGCACGCTGTCGATCGGCTCGCGCGTGCCACCTGCCGTGACGAGCACCTTGGCGCCATCCCAGCCCCCGCCGCGCGTCGGCGCGGCACCGTTGGCCCGTCCGCCGCCGGCCCCGGCCGCGGCGGCGGCGAGCGCCGCCTCGCACGCCGCCAGCAGACGCGCCGGGTCGGCCAGGCGCCCGACGCCGTCCTCGCCCCTGGAGGCCAGGCGCCCAGCGCCCGGCTCGACGATCGTCACGCCGCGCTCGCGCAGCGTCTGCAGGTTCGCGCGCGTCGCCGCGTGCTCGTACATGTGGTTGTTCATGGCCGGCGCCACGAGCAGCGGGCAGGTTGCGGCGAGTGCGCAACTGGAGAGCATGTCCGAGGCCAGCCCGTTGGCGAGCTTGGCGATCGTGTTGGCCGAGGCCGGGGCGATCAGGTACAGGTCGGCGTTGCCCACGAGCTCCAGGTGGCTGAGCGGATCGTGGGTGGGCGGCGCGTCGCCGGGAAACGCTCCGCGTGCCGGATCGCGCTCGAACTCGCTGACCAGCACCGGCCCGCCGGACAGAGCGGCGAAGGACGTCTCGCCCACGAAGCGCCGGCTGGTTGGCGTCTGCACAACGCGAATGGCGTGCCCGGCAGCGGTCGCCAGGCGCACGAACTCCAACCCCTTGTAGGCGGCGATCCCGCCGCTAACGCCCAGCAAGATGCGCGCCATGACTAGGTTGTAGAGCTACTCGCGACCGCTAGCAAGCGATGAGGCGCGCGTTGCGCGCGCCATACGGCTAGCGGTAGTGGTACTTGATCTTCCCGCCGGCGACCTCCTCGAGGGCGATCGTCAGATAGTTTTTCGAGCCGGTTTCGATCATCGGGGGCGGGAACTCGTCGAACGTCCCCTCGCCGAGGTTGTGGTAGTAGCTGTTGATCTGCCGCGCGCGCTTGGCGGATACGACGACGCTCGCGTAGTTGGAGTCGACGTTCTCGAGCAGACGGTCGATTCGGGGGGAGATCACGGTCGCTGTTGCCTTTCCTCGGGGGAGCCCAAGTGTAGTGGGCCCGACGCCCTGTCTCGGCGACCCGGCCGGCCACGCTGGCCGCGGGCGCCGCCGACGACGCTCAGCCGAGCTCCCCGGCGACGATCGCCGTGAGTTGATTCAGCGCGTCGTCGAGGCGGTCGTTGACGACCACGTGGCCGAACTCGGGCTGCGCCGCGAGCTCCTGCTCGGCGACCTTCAGCCTGCGCTCGACCTCCTCGGCATCGTCGGTGCCGCGTCCGATCAACCGTGTTCGCAGCGCCTCCGGCGAGGGCGGGGCGATGAACACCTGCACCGCCTCGGGCATCGTCGCGCGCACCTGGCGCGCGCCCTGAACCTCGATCTCCAGCACGACGGGGACGCCCGCGGCCACGCGCTCCTCCAGCTCGGTGCGCAATGTGCCATAGCTGCGACCGGCGTAGTCGGCGTGCTCGACGAAGTCTCCACGGGCAACGCGGCGATCGAACTCCTCACGCGACAGGAAGTGATAGTCGACGCCGTCGATCTCGCCCGGCCGCGGCGCGCGCGTGGTCGCCGAGACCGACAGCTCCAGGCCGTCCATTCGCTCCATCAGGCCGCGGATCAGCGTCCCCTTTCCGACCCCCGACGGACCAGTGATGACGAACACGCGTGCCACGGCGCGCAACCCTAGTGCCGCGAGCGGGGGAAGGCCCAGCCCCGCGCCGCTCGGCGATCGCCTATCGGTGAAGGAGCGAGATCAGCTCCGAGCGCTGGCGCTCGGACAGGCCGCCGATCGTCTTGCTCGGCGCGATGCGGCAGTGGACGAGGATCTTGTTGACCTTCACGCGCCCGTACTTGGGCACGGCGAGCAGCATGTCGAAGACCTTGGCCGTCTCCAGGTATTCGGGCGGGTTGAGCAGCAGGGCGTGGATCGACAGGCGCCCTGCCTTGAGGTCGCGCTTGAGCTGAGCCCGCTTTATCCGTATCTGGTTCGCCCGTGCGAGCGCGTCCATTCTCTGGTTTAGCGATCGCTCGGGAGCCATGGATGTGTTAGAGGACGTCGTACTGGTCGCCGTCGTCATGGGCGGCGAGTCTACACACCCGGGACGGGCGATCAAGACAAAGTCCGCGAATTCATCTGGACCTCAACCTGAGGTGCAGGGGCGTCGAGGATGGTGGACGGTCGCGCGTCGTTTTTACGACCGTTTTCGAGGGCGCGCAAACCCCCGCTCGTTGCGGTTTTACGCTCGGCATGGCAGATCACGCGGTTGGGAAAACCGCCTCCGATCGCCGCCCGGCGCGCAGCCCGGCGGCGACGCGCGCCGCGGCCGCCGGATCGCGAAACGACTCGGTCCCGACGGCCACCAGCGTGGCCCCGGCGTCGAGCAGGTCGCGCGCGTGCGAGGCGCGCTGGACGCCGCCCATGCCGACGATCGGGATGCTCACGCGCGCAGCGACGCCCACCACCTGGGCCAGCGCCACCGCGCGCAGCGCCGGCCCGGAGAGGCCGCCGGTGCTGCCGCCGAGCCAAGGCCGGCGCCCGCGCTCGCCGCCGGGCGACAGCGCCATCGCCCGCAGGGTGTTGATCAGCGAGACGGCGTCGGCGCCGCCCTCCTGCGCCGCGGCGGCACACGCGGGCACGTTCGCCGTGTTCGGCGTGAGCTTGACGATCAGCGGCTTGCGCGTGCTCGCGCGGGCGGCGCCGACGACCTGCTTCAGCTGCTTGGGGTCGGCGCCGATGTCCAGGCCGGTCTCGACGTTCGGGCAGGACACGTTGAGCTCGATCGCGGCGATCTCCGAGCGCTCGTCGCAGGCGGACACCAGCGCGGAGAACTCCTCGGCGCTGGAGCCCATCACGTTGGTGATCAGCGGCACACCCAGCTCGGCCAGTCGCGGTAGGTCTTCGGCGATGTAGGCGTGCAGGCCCTTGTTCGGCAGCCCGATCGAGTTGATCAGCCCGCCGGGCGTCTCCCACAGGCGCGGCGGCGGATTGCCCGCGCGCGGGCTCAGCGTGATCGTCTTCGAGACGAACGCGGCGAAGGGGAAATCGCGCTCCAGCGCCGGCCCGAACGCGCGGCGCGCGGCGATCGCGTCAAACGTGCCCGAGCCGTTGATCACCGGGTGGGCCAGCGACAGACCGCAGAACTCGACGGCGTCGCCCGCGTCCGTAAGAATCGTCTCATCCGAGCTCACGACGGGGCCCCCGCGTGCTCTGAGACGCGGTCGAGCTCGGCAGCGTCGACCACGGGACCGTCGACGCAGACGCGCAGATAGCCGCCGCCGCGCTTGGGCACGGCGCAGCCGTAGCAGGCGCCGAAGCCGCAGGCCATGCCGGCCTCCAGGGCAAGCTGCGCGGGCACATCGCGCGTGGCGCACATCGCGCGCACGGCCTCGAGCATCGGCGCCGGGCCGCAGGCGTAGACCTCGGCGCGGGAGTCCTCGTAGAGCTCCTTGGAGAGCAGCTCGGTGAGCAGGCCGTGGTGGCCGACCGAGCCATCGTCGGTCGCCACCTGCGCGCCGTGTAGCAGCGCGGCGCCCTGCGCGCGCGCGCCGTCGCGAAAGCCGAGCAGCACGGTCACGTCGGTGGCCGCCTCGGCCTCCAGCGCGTCCTGGAGGATCGCCAGCGGGGCGATGCCCACGCCGCCGCCGACGAGGATCGCGCGATGGCGCGGCCTGGGTGGCGCAAAGCCCTTGCCGAGCGGCCCGAGCGCCCACATGCCGTCGCCCTCGCGCAGCTCGCACAGCCGGCGCGTTCCCGGGCCGACGTCCTCGAGCAGGAAGTGCGACTCGCCGACGCGCCGGCGGGCGATGGAGAAGGCGCGCGGCAGATACGGGCGCTCGTCCTCCCCCCCGCCCCAGCGCTCGGCGGCGGCGATCATCGCGAACTGCCCGGGCCTGGGCTCGGGCGTCTCGACGTCGGCGACGCGCAGCACGCGGTAGGCGCCGAGCTCGTCGATGCCCAGCACCGTCAGCAAGCGGCGGTGAAATGGCGCCGGCGCGGCGCTCCACTGGCTCACGGCGTCTGGATCCCGTCGGCGCGCACGCCGTGCAGCTCCTGCAGGCAGAGCACGGCGGGCTCTCCATCGCGCCGTGCGCTGGCGATGGCGCGCGCCGCCGACACGCCGGCGGCCAGCGTGGTCACGCAGGGGATCCCGTGTGACACGGCCGCACGGCGGATCTCATAGCCATCGGTGCGCGCGCCGTAGCCGGTGGGCGTGTTGACCACCAGGTCGACATCGCCGCGCTCGATCCAGTCGAGCACGTGCGGCGAGCCCTCGCCGATCTTGTTGAGCCGCTGCGCCGGCACGCCCATGCGCTCGATCGCTTCGGCGGTGCCGCGCGTGGCGACGATCTCAAAGCCGTTGTCGTGCAGGATCTGCGCGACGGCGAAGGCGCCGGCCTTGTCGGAGTCGGTCACGGTGATGAAGGCGGTGCCCTGGCTGGGTAGTGGCACGCCGGCGGCCGCTTGGGCCTTGGCGAACGCCGTGGGAAAGTCGCGCGCGATGCCCATCACCTCGCCGGTCGAGCGCATCTCCGGGCCCAGTAGAGCGTCTGACCCCTCGAATCGGTCGAACGGCAGCACGGCCTCCTTCACACAGACGTGGTCGCCGAAGCCGACGCCTTCGCGCTGGCGCGGCAGGGCCATCTCGGCGATCGACTCGCCGAGCATGATCCGGCAGGCGAGCTTGGCCAGCGGCAGCCCGACGGCCTTGGAGACGAAGGGGACGGTGCGCGACGCGCGCGGATTGGCCTCGATCACATACAGCTCGCCGGCGTGCACGGCGTACTGCACGTTGATCAACCCGACCACGCCGATCGCCAGCGCGATCTCGCGCGTGGCGGCGCGGATCTGCTCGAGCATCTCCTCGCCGAGCGAGTGGGGCGGCAGCACGCAGGCGCTGTCGCCGGAATGCACGCCGGCCTCCTCGACGTGCTGCATGATCCCGCCGATCCACACCTCGCGCCCGTCGCACAGCGCGTCGACATCGACCTCGGTGGCGTTCTCCAGGAAGCGGTCGAGGAAGATCTCTGAGCCCTCGCCGGACTCCCGGCGCAGGTAGTCGGCCAGGCCGTCGTGCGAGTAGACGATCTCCATCGCCCGCCCGCCGAGCACGTAGGAGGGGCGCACGAGCAGCGGGAAGCCGACCTCGCCGGCGCAGTCCAGCGCCTGCGCCACCGAGCGCGCGGTGGCATAGGGCGGCGCTTTGTAGCCGAGATCTGAAAGCAGGGCGCCGAAGCGCCCGCGGTCCTCGGCAAGGTCGATCGCGCCGACACTGGTGCCCAGCAGCGGCACGCCCGCCTCGGCAAGGCCCGCGGCGAGCCTCAGCGGCGTCTGCCCGCCGAACTGCAGGATCAGCCCGCGCGGCCGCTCGACCGCGACGACGGCAAGCACGTCCGCCAGCGTCAACGGCTCGAAGTACAGGCGGTCGGAGGTGTCGTAGTCGGTGGAGACGGTCTCCGGGTTGCAGTTGATCATCACCGCATCGCAGCCGGACTCGCGCACGGTCATGGCAGCGTGCACGCAGCAGTAGTCAAACTCGATTCCTTGCCCGATCCGGTTGGGCCCGGAGCCGAGGATGACGATCGAGGAGCGCCCCGAGGCGCCGTCGCCGTCGCGGCGCACCTCGTGTCGCACCGCGTCCCGGCGCGGGCGCTCCCAGCCGGAGTAGTAATACGGCGTGCGCGCAGGGAACTCGGCCGCACACGTGTCGACGGACATGAACGTGCGCTCGCCGGCGAACGGGGCGTCGGGATCGAGCGCCAGCGCCTGCAGCTCGGCCAGGAACCACGGGTCTATCCGCGTAGGCTCGTGTACGGCGTCGATGCTGACGCCGCGCGCGAGCAGTTCCAGCACGACCTCAAAGCGGTCCGGCAGGGGGATCTGCAGACGCGCGAGCAGCTCGTCGTCGGTCAGGGCGCCGAGCGCCGGCGGCTTGTCGAGCTCGCGCGAGCGCAGCGCCTTGGCAAAGGCCTGCTGGAAGGTGCGCCCGAAGGCCATCGTCTCTCCCACGGACTTCATGTGCGTCGACAGCGTGGCGTCCGAACCGGGGAACTTCTCAAAGGCGAAGCGCGGCCACTTGACGACGACGTAGTCGATCGTCGGCTCAAAGCACGCCGGCGTGACGCCGGTGATGTCGTTGTCGATCTCCTCCAGCAGGTAGCCGACGGCCAGGCGCGCGGCGATCTTGGCGATCGGAAAGCCGGTTGCCTTGGAGGCCAGTGCGGACGAGCGCGACACTCGCGGGTTCATCTCGATCACGAGGATCTCCTCGGTCTCGGGATTGACGGCGAACTGCACGTTCGAGCCGCCCGTCTCGACGCCGACGGCGCGGATCACCGTGATCGCCTGGTCGCGCAGGCGCTGGTAGAGGTGGTCGGTGAGCGTCTGCTGCGGCGCCACCGTGACGGAGTCGCCGGTGTGCACGCCCATCGGATCGACGTTCTCGATCGAGCAGACGATCACGACGTTGTCGGCGCGGTCGCGCATCACCTCCAGCTCGAACTCGCCCCAGCCGATCACCGACTCGTCGAGCAGCACCTGGCCGATCGGCGAGGCCTCGATGCCGGCGGCGACGATCCGCCGGAAGTCCTCGTCCGTGCGCGCGATGCCGCCGCCGCGCCCGCCGAGCGTGAAGGCCGGGCGCACTACGCACGGCAGCCCGAGCCCGGCCACCTGCGCCTGGGCCTGCTGCACGCTGGTGGCGATCGCGCTCTTGGGCATGCGCAGCCCGGCGCGCGCCATCGCCTGGCCGAACAGCTCGCGATCCTCGGCGCAGGCGATCGCCTCGTAGTTGGCGCCGATCAGCTCGACGCCGAAGCGCTCCAGGGTGCCATCGTCGTGCAGCGCCTTGGCCAGGTTCAGCGCAGTCTGCCCGCCGAGGGTTCCGAGCAGCGCGTCCGGGCGCTCGCGCTCGATGACCTGCGTGACCGGGCCGGGCAGCAGCGGCTCGATGTAGGTGGCCTCGGCGAACTCCGGGTCGGTCATGATCGTCGCCGGGTTGGAGTTGACGAGCACGACCTGGAAGCCCTCCTCGCGCAGCACCTTGCAGGCCTGCACGCCGGAGTAGTCGAACTCGGCGGCCTGGCCGATCACGATCGGCCCGGAGCCGAGGATCAGGATCTTGTGGATGTCGCTTCGCCTTGGCATGGTCAGGCGGCGTCGGCGATGCGCTCGAGGAATCTGTCGAACAGGTACAGGCTGTCGTGCGGGCCCGGGCCGGCCTCCGGGTGGTACTGCACGGTGCCGCCGGGGACGTCGAGCAGCTCCAGGCCCTCGACCGTGCGGTCGTAGAGGTTGACGTGCGACAGCGCCGCGGCGCCGAAGTCGGTCTCCCAGCGCACCGGCTCGTCGGAGTCGATCGTGCGCGCGCCGCCTGGGCCGACGGCGGCGAAGCCGTGATTCTGGGAGGTGATCTCGACCTTGCCCGTCTGCAGGTCCTTGACGGGGTGGTTGGCGCCGCGGTGGCCGAATGGCAGCTTGAACGTCTCCAGGCCCACCGCGCGGCAGAGCAGCTGGTGGCCGAGGCAGATGCCCCACACGGGCTTGACCCCGATCAGCTGGCGCAGCGTCTGCACGATGTGATCGAGCGCAGCCGGGTCGCCGGGGCCGTTGGCGAGAAAGATCGCGTCAGGGTCGTCGCCGAGCAGCTGCCCGGCGCTGGATGTGCACGGATGCAGCGACACGTGCGCGCCGCGGGCCACGAGCTCGCGCACCATCGAGCCCTTGATGCCGGTGTCGATCACGGCGATGCGCGGGCCGTCGCCGCCCTGGCCGTGGTGGCTGACTTCGGTTGGCGTGACCACCGCGGCGAGGTCCTGCCCGGCCATCGGCGGCTCTGCCTGGACCTGCGCGGCGGCGGCGCGCTCTGAGACGCTCGCCGCGAACACCCCCCCGCGCATCGCGCCGGCGTCGCGGATGTGGCGTACGAGCGAGCGCGTGTCGACGCCGGAGATCGCGCTGACGCCGCAGTCGGTCAGCCAGTCGAGCCAGCCCCGCTCGGCGGTCGGCGCGTCCTCGCGGTTGCCGGCCTCGCGCATGATCGCCGCGCGCGCCCACGGGCGCTCGGACTCCATAGCGGCAGCGCTGACGCCGTAGTTGCCGATGTGCGGGTAGGTGAAGGCGATCAGCTGCGCGGCGAAGGACGGGTCGGTCATCGACTCCTGATAGCCGGACATGCCGGTCGTGAACACGACCTCGCCGAGCGCCGTCGCGTCCGCACCGCACAGCTCGCCGTCAAAGCGCGCGCCGTCCTCCAGCAGCACGTATCCGGGTCTCTCGGTCATCTCAGAGGATGAGCTTCTGAATCGCCTTGAACTCTGGCGTGCCGGCGCGCTGCAGCAGCTCGAACAGCGACCCCTCGACGGTGCTGACGATGGCGCCGGCGCGCTCCAGGCGCTCGAGGCCGCGGTCGTAGTCGATCTGGTGGCGCGAGCCGACGGCGTCGGCGGGCACGTGGACTTCGACGCCGCGCTCGAGCAGGTCGTGGACGGTCTGGGAGACGCACACATGCGCCTCGATGCCACAGACGATCGCCTGGCTGCGCTCGTCGAGGTCAAAGCCGTCGGCGCGCACGGCGGAGAAGACGGTCTTCTCGATGCGCGGCTCGTCCTGCAGGCCCAGCTCGGGCGCGGAGTGGCCGAGGCCTTTCGGGTACTGCTCGCTGACCAGCGCGGGGACCCCGAGGATGCGCGCGGCGGCGAGCAGCTTGGCGCAGGATGCGGCGACGCCGGCGAAGGAGGCGTAGGGGCGAAAGCCCTCCTGCACGTCGACGACGACGAGTGCGGCTCGGTCGCGCTGCAGCAGGGCCATCAGGCGCCGACCACCGAGAAGGCGCGCTCGCGGTAGACGACGGCGCCGCCCGAGAGCGTGAGCAGCACGCGGCCCTGCAGCCTGCGACCGGCAAAGCAGCAGTTCTCCGACCGGCTCTCCCAGCCTCGCTCGCCGGCGACCCACTCGGCGTCGAGGTCTACGAGCGTGAGGTTGGCGGGCTCGCCGGAGACGATCTGCGCGGTGGGCAGCTCGAACAGCTCGGCGCCGGCGGTCATCCGCGCGACGAGCAGCGCCAGGTCGAAGATGCCCGGCATCACAAGCCCTGTGTAGAGCGCGGCGAAGGCGGTCTCCAGGCCGGTCGTGCCCATCGGCGCCTGCTCGAAGGGCACTTCCTTCTCCTCGCGCGCGTGCGGCGCGTGGTCGGTGGCGACGCAGTCGATGGTGCCATCGCGCAGCCCCTCGATCAGTGCCTGGCGGTCGGCCTCGGTGGCCAGCGGCGGGTTCATCTTCATGCGCGTGTCCATCGTGCGCACGTCCTGCTCGGTGAGCAGCAGGTGGTGCGGCGAGACCTCGGCGCTGACGCGCCAGCCCTGCGCCTTGGCGTGTGCGACGGCTTGCACCGAGGCGGCACAGCTGAGGTGCTGGAAGTGCACGCGCGCATCCTCGTAGCCGGCGAGCGCGGCGTCGCGCGCGACCATCGTCGACTCTGAGATCGTGGGGATCCCGCCGATGCCCAGCGCGGCGCTGACGGCCCCCTCGTGCATGGCGCCGCCGCGCGAGAGCGTCGGGTCCTCCTCGTGCAGCACGATCACGCCGCCGCAAAGACGCTGATACTGCAGGGCCTTGCGCAGCATGCCGGCGCTCTGCACGGGCCGGCCGTCGTCGGTGAAGCCGACGGCACCCTCTTCGCGCAGCTCGGCCATCTCGGTGAGCTGCTCGCCCTGCAGGCCGCGGGTGATCGAGGGCAGAAAACCGATCGAGATGCGCGCTTCGCGCGCGGCTGTGTCGCGCAGCGAGCGAAGCAACGGCGCAGAGTCGAGCACGGGGTCGGTGTTGGGCATCGCGAGAACCGCGGCGTAGCCGCCGGCGGCCGCGGCGCGCGTGCCGCTGTCGAGGTCCTCCTTATGCTCCTGGCCGGGTGTGCGCATGTGCACGTGCGGATCGAAGAAGGCGGGTAGCAGGTGGCGCCCCTGCCCCTCCAGGAGCTCTTCGTCGGGCTGGTAGGCGAGCGTGCCGGGCGGGGCGATCTCGGCGATCTCACCGGAGCGCACGCGCACGTCGTGGCGGGCGTCGACGGCGGCGCGCGGGTCGAGCACGTGGACGTCGCGCAGGAGCATGTCGACCGCCTGCTGCGGCCCGCGCACGAGCGCCTTGGCGGCCATCACGCCGGCTGACGCTCGCCGATTGCGGCGCCGGCCCCCTCGGGGCGCCCGGAAGAGGGCGAGGTCGGGGCGGCGCTGGCTCCGGCGAGCAGCTCGTAGAGGACGGCCATGCGGACGACGACGCCGGCCTCCACCTGTGCGGTGATGACCGCCTGGGGTGAGTCGACCACCTCGCCGGAGAGCTCCACGCCACGATTGACCGGCCCGGGGTGCATCAGCACCTGCCGAGGCGACAGGCGCCGGCCGTTGACCTGGTACCAGGAGGCGTACTCCCGCAGCGAGGGCACCCAGGTCTCGCTCATGCGCTCGTGCTGCATGCGCAACGCGTAGACGACGTCGGCGGAGGGCAGCTCGTCGAGCGTGAAGCGCACGTCGCAGCCGAGCGACTCGATTTCGCGCGGGATCAGCGTGGGCGGCCCGGCAACGGTGACCTTGGCGCCCATGCGCTGGAAGGCGGCGATGTTCGAGCGCGCGACGCGCGAGTGGGCGACGTCGCCGATGATCCAGATCGAGCAGCCGTCGAGCTTGCCCAGTCGGCTGGTGAGCGTGTAGACGTCCAGCAGCGCCTGCGTGGGGTGCTCGCGCTTGCCGTCGCCGGCGTTGACGATCGCCGCGCTGCACCATCCGCAGACGAGCTCGGCGGCGCCGGCCCACGGCGTGCGCAGCACGATCGCGTCGGGCTTGTGGGCGCTCAGGGTCAGCACGGTGTCCTTCAGCGACTCGCCCTTCTCCACGCTGGAGCCGCTGGCCGCGAAGTTGACGACGTCGGCGGACAGCCGCTTGGCGGCGAGCTCGAAGGAGCTGCGCGTGCGGGTGGAGGCCTCGTAGAAGAGGTTCAGCACCATCCGCCCGCGCAGCGCCGGGACCTTCTTGATCTCGCGGTCGGAGACCTCTGCGAAGCGCGCCGCCTGCTGGACGATCCGCTCGATGCCGGCGCGGTCGAGGTCCTCGATGGAGAGCAGGTGCTGCATGGTCATGCGACCTCCAGCGCGGCGGGGGCGATCGCGACCTCGTCGAGCCCGTCGAGCTCGCGGACCCGGACGTGGACGTGCTCGGCGCGCGACGTGGGCAGGTTCTTGCCGACGTAGTCCGGGCGGATCGGCAGCTCGCGATGGCCGCGGTCGGCGAGCACGGCGAGCTGGACGCGCTCGGGGCGGCCGTAGTCGAACAGCGCCTCGATCGCCGCGCGCACGGTGCGCCCGGTGAAGAGCACGTCGTCGACGATCACGACGGTGCGCCCGGTGACGTCGAAGTCGATGTGCGAGGCGTGCACCACCGGCGCGTCGGGTCGGCTGGCGACGTCGTCTCGGTAGAAGCCGATATCCAAGTCCCCGAGCGGGATCGCGGCATCGTACAGCCCCTCGAGCAGGTCCTTCAGACGGGTTGCGAGAAAGGCCCCGCGGCGATGGATGCCGACGATTGCGAGCGCACGATCGGGCGGGTTGCGCTCGGCGATCTCGTGGGCGATGCGCGTGAGCGCTCGCTGAACATCCTCCTCGCGGAGGACGACCTTCTCGCTGCCGGAGCCCATCTCTTCCTTCCTGGCCTCACAGGACCGGGTTAAAGGATCTTCGCCAATGTATCAGGGCATCGCGACGGTCTCTGCGCCCTCGCCGGCCTCGCCGGCGGTGGCGCGCTCGCGCGCCTGGCGTTCGGACCAGCGCAGCAGCGTGGCGGGGCCTCGCTCGGGAAACGGCACCTCGATCGTGTCGAAGTCGCGCGGCGCCACGGTCGCGGCGAACACGGCCCTCGCCTCGTCGCGCAGCTGCCCGCCTGCGTAGCGCGTGGACATGTGCGATAGCGCGAGCAGCCGCACATCGGCGTCACGCGCGGCCTCGGCGGCCTGTCTGGCGGTGCTGTGGCCGGTAATCCGCGCACGCTCGGCCTCCTCCTCGCTGAATGTCGCCTCGTGTACGAGCACGTCGGCCTCGTGCGCGGCGATCGCCAAGGCTTCGCATGGCTCGGTGTCGCCGGAGAGGACGATCTTGCGTCCCTCGCGTTCGCGTCCCATGACCTGCTCGGGCGTCACGCCGTCGACGCTTTCGCCTCGTTGCAGGCGGCCGAAGTCTGGGCCGGGCTTGACGCCGAGCTGCTCGGCGAGCTGCGCGTCGAGGTGCCCCGGACGCGGCTGCTCGACGATCGCGTAGCCAAAGGACGACGGGGCGCGGTGGCTGACGGGCACGGCGGCGATCAGGTAGCCGTCGCGCTCGACGGTCTGCGCGGGCTCGAGCTCGACGATGCTCAGCTCAAACGGCAGGCGGCCGTAGATGCTGCGCATCAGGCCCATCAGCTCGGTCAGCCCGGGTGGGCCGTAGATGGTCAGCGGCTGGTCGCGTTCGCGCAGCGCGAAGGACTTGAGCATCCCAGGCAGCCCGAGCCAGTGGTCGGCGTGGAAGTGCGTGATGAACACGCATTGCATGTCGAGGAGCCCGATCGAGCGCACGAGCTGACGTTGCGTGCCTTCGCCGCAGTCGAACAGCAGCCGGTCGCCGCCGCGGCGCAGCATGATCGCGGGCAGCCCGCGTCGTGCGCCCGGCACCGATCCGC
>JAXDGQ010000065.1:0-8965 GCA_034664965.1 Solirubrobacteraceae bacterium
CCGAGATCCTGGATCTTCTTGCCCTGCTTGAGGCGCAGGATCTCGACCGCCTTGTCCATGTCGCCCTCGGCCTCTGTGAGGGCCTTCTTGCAATCCATCATGCCGGCGCTCGTACGCTCGCGCAGCGTCTTGACGTCTTTGGCCGAAACCTCCACGGCGCTCATTGCTTCTGTGCCTCCTCGGCCGTCTCCTCGGTGTCTGCCGGCGCGTCCGGCACGGCGACCGGCTGCTCGTCCTCGGCCTCGTCCGCGGCGGCGTCTGGCGTCTCGGCGGCAGGCGCCTCAGGCGCCTCAGCCTCGCTCTCGGCGGCCGTCTCGGGCGGCGCGGACTGCTCCTTGGCGGGCCGGCTGGAGTCGGGGCTCGCGTTCATCGGCGTGACCGACTCGGTCTGCGCCTCCAGCGTGGCCGGATCGACGGGTGCCGCGGGCACGGGCGTGGTCTCGGGGGCGGGCTGGTCCGCAGCGGCCGCTGCGGCGGCTTTTTCGGCTGCCGCTTTCCAGCCGGGCGCTTTTGCCGGCGCAGCCGGCGCGTCGGGCGCTTTTGCCGGCGCAGCCGGCGCGTCGGGCGCTTTGGCCCCAGCAGGCGCCGGGGCGTCCTGCGACGGCGCGGCGGCGGCCGGTGG
The DNA here is from genome assembly GCA_034664965.1 of Solirubrobacteraceae bacterium. Classification (GTDB taxonomy): domain Bacteria; phylum Actinomycetota; class Thermoleophilia; order Solirubrobacterales; family Solirubrobacteraceae; genus Palsa-744. The sequence goes on from JAXDGQ010000065.1 coordinate 623, forward strand.
AGCCTGTGCGGCAGCGGCGGCGGCGCGCTCGGCGGCGGCTTTCTCCTCGGCCTCTTTCTTTGCCTGTTCTTCGGCCTCGCGCTTGGCCTGCTCTTCGGCCTCGCGCTTGGCGCGGGCCTCGGCCTCGATGCGGGCTTTCTCCTCGGCTTCCTTGCGCGCGCGCTCCTCCTCGGCGCGGAACACCGAATGGCCCTCCTGCACGACCTGTCCGATCGCCTGGGTGATCAGCGCACAGGAGCGAATCGCGTCGTCGTTGCCGGGGATCACGTAGTCGATGCCGTCGGGGTCGCAGTTGGTGTCGACGAGCCCGATGATCGGGATGCGCAGGCGGCGCGCCTCTTTGACGGCGATCTCCTCGGTTTTGAGGTCGATCACGAACATCGCGTCGGGCACGCGCTGCATGTTCTTGACGCCGCCGAGGTTGGCGCGCAGCTTGGCCAGATCGGCCTGCGCGGCCATGCGCTCGCGCGTCGGCAGCAGCGCCAGCTGGCCCTCGGCCTCATAGCGTTCGAGGTCGTGCAGGCGGCGGATGCGCAGGCTGATGGTCTGGTAGTTGGTCAGCAGCCCGCCGAGCCAGCGATGGTTGACGAACGGCATGTCGGCCGCTTCGGCGACCTCCTTGATCGTGTCGCGAGCCTGCTTCTTGGTGCCGACGAACAGAACCGTCCCACCGCGGTGGGAGAGCTCGTTCGCGAACGCCTGGGCCTGATCGAGCAGCGCGGACGTCTTGACGAGGTCGATGATGTAGTTGCCACCACGCTCGCCGAAGATGAAGCGGCGCATCTTGGGGTTCCAGCGGCGCGTCTGGTGGCCGAAGTGAACGCCGGCCTCCAGCAGCTCCGCGATGCCTACCTGAGCCACGGGGTACTCCCTTTTTTATTTATTGATGAGTTCCGCCCGGTCGGCGCGGACCCGAAGCTGCGACCTGTTGCAGCTGCGGGCAGGGCCACGACCGAGAACCCGGACGGGTAGAAGTTCTGGTTGGCCGCTCAGGATAGCCGTTCGGCGCGTGCCAGCGCCTGCTGCAGATCGGCGGGCAGCGGGGAGCGGACCTCGATTTGCTCGCCGGTCAGCGGGTGCGCGAAGGCCAGGCGCGTGGCGTGCAGGAACTGACGCTGCAGGCCGAGCATGCCGGGCGTCCCGTACTCGGGATCGCCGGCGACCGGATGGCCGATCGCACGCAGGTGAACGCGGATCTGATGCGTCCTGCCGGTCTCCAGGCGCAGGCGCAGCAGCGAGTGCTCGGCGAGTGAGCGGTCGAGCTCGAAGTGCGTCCGCGCCTCGCGCGCGTGGGCACCGCCGACGGCCATGCGCGTGCGCACGCGCGCGTCGCGCCCGATGGGCGCCTCGATCGTGCCGGAGCGCGCCGGCGGACGACCGTGCACGAGCGCGAGGTATTCGCGTTGGATCTCGCGCCGCGCGAGCGCCTTCTGCAGCCTGGCGTGCGCCTGCTCGGAGCGCGCGACGACGAGCAGGCCGGAGGTGTCGCGATCCAGACGGTGGACGATGCCGGCGCGGTCGGGGTCGCCACCGGCGGCGCTGCCGGCGAGCAGCTGCGAGAGCGTGTCCTCGCGGTGGCCCTTGGCCGGGTGCACGACGACGCCGGCGGCCTTGTCGACGACGAGCAGGTGCTCGTCCTCGTAGACGACCTGAAAGGGGGGCGCGCCGGCGCCGCGCTCACCGCTGGACATGGCGCGCATGGTCGATCACGAGGAACAGGATCACGACCCCGATGGTGATCGACATGTCGGCGAGGTTGAACGGCGGCCAGCCCAGCGGCAGCTTGATGAAGTCGGTCACCGAGCCGGCGCGCACGCGATCGACGACGTTGCCGACGGCGCCTCCGATCAGCATGCCGGTCGGCAGCCAGATCAGCGGCGCAGAGCTGTGCCGCGCGAAGTACACGAGCAGCCCGAGCAGCGCGACGCCGATGGCGATCGTCACGGCGATGTGGCTGCCGGGCAGAAAGCCGAAGGCGATGCCGTGGTTGCGCGTGTCGACCAGCTGCACGCCGGGGAGCAGCCTGCGCTCTTCGCCCGGCACGATCGAGCTTTCGACGGCCTGCTTGGTCAGCCGGTCGACGACGACGACGGCCGCGAGCACGAGCACGGCGCGAAGCCACGGGGCGCTCAGCCGGCGCCCGGCGGCGCCGTGAACGCGTCGCTCGCTCGGCGCCCGTTCCTCGACCGGCGCCACGGTGTCAGCCGTGGATAAGGCCGTTGACGAGGATCGCGTTGACGATCTGCAACGTGAAGATCGCGAGGATCGGGCTGAAGTCAAAGCCGCCGAAGGACGGGAGTATGCGGCGGAAGATGCGCAGGAACGGCTCGCAGATGTCGCGCAGGAAGCTGAGGATCGCGTCGACCGTGCGCGAGTAGGGCGGCCGCACGCCGACGGAGAACAGCAGCTGCAGGACGATGTAGAGGATGATCAACAGCGTGTAGACGTAGATCAGCGTCGACAGGTATTCGGCGATCTGCGTGCGTGCGCTGGCGAGAATCATCGGCTGTGGTCAGCGTCTCGGATCGAGGACGGCGTCGAGCGCGTCGCTGAAGGCCGCGCGCACGCCGCCGCGCTCCAGCGCATCGACGCCGCGGGCGGTCAGTCCGCCGGGCGAGGAGACCTCGCGGCGCACGGCGACCGTGTCGTAGTCGCGCCGACGCAGCAGCTCGGCGGTGCCGGAGAGCGTCTGCACGACCAGTTCGGCGCCCTGCGCGGCTGGAATGCCGCGGCGCACGCCCGCGTCGACCTGGGCCTCGGCGACGAGGGCGACGTATGCGGGCGCGCAGGACATGAGTCCCATGGCGACGTCGACGAGCGAGTCGTCGAGCACGACGAGCGTGCCCAGTTCTGCGAACAGCTCACGCACTTCCTCGTCGACCGTGGCGCTGCGGTCCGGGTGAGCGCGGTCGACGGCATCCTGTGCGTCGGTCCCCTGCACGACGGCGCCCTGGCGAACCTCGACCGGCAGCGACGGGATGAAGCGGTAGACGGGCGTGCCCGGGTAGGCCTCGCGCAGGGCCTGCAGCGGCGTCGCGGCGAGGATCGACGCGACGGCCTTGGCGGGGGGCGCGACTTCGCGCGCGACGTCATGCAGTTGAGCCGGCTTGTGACAGAGCACGACGAGATCCGCGCGGCGTGCCACGTCGGCGTTGTCGCCCAACGCCTCGCCGCCGACCTCGTCGGCCAGCGCCCGCGCGCGCTCGGCCAGCGGGTCGGCGCACAGCAGCGGCCGTTCCCAGCCTCGCGCGAGCGCGCGAGCCATGTTTCCTGCGCCGATCAGACCAACTTGCATACGGGGTCCAGACTAGAGGCCGGCCGAGCCCAGCGAGCGCCCGGCTAGCTCTGGTTGAAGAAGCCCTTCTCGATCAACCGCGCGCGCTCCTCGGCGGAGATCTCGACGTTGCGCGGCGTGAGCATGAAGACCTTGTCGGCGATCCGCTGCATGCCGCCGTCGAGTGCGTATGTCAGCCCGGAGGCGAAGTCGATCAGGCGCTTTGAGAGATCCGTTTCGGAGCTCTGGAGATTGAGGATGACCGGGATCGAGTCCTTGAACTTGTCGGCGATCTGCTGGGCGTCGTTGAAGGACTTGGGGATCACCAGGTGCACGCGCACGTCTCCATTGCCGCGGGCGCCGCCAACGGACTTCAGCTGGGTCGTCGCGCGCCCGCCGCGGCCGCCCTCGTCCTCGGCGAAGATGTCGTCGAACTCATCGCGACGCCGGCGCAGGCGGCGCACGTTGGGCCGCTCGCGGTAGCGGTCCTCTATCTCCGCCTCGGGGGGAGCTTCGTCGAAGTCGTCGTGATACTCCTCGGCGAGGCCGAAGTAGACGAGGGCGCTGTGCCAGGAGTCGCGGAAAGCCATTCGTGTAGGTGCGTTTTCGCCCGGAGGGACGGATTCCCTGCTCATGCTAGACATTTGCCGGCGCCGAGAGCCCGCCGAGCGGCCTCACCACAGACGCCTAATCGTACAGCCTCGTGCCGATCCGCACGATAGTTGCGCCCTCCTCGACGGCGACGGCGTAGTCCTGCGAGGTGCCCATCGACAGGTGCTCGAGCCCGTGCTCGTCGGCGAGCTCGCGCAGCGCGGCGAACCAGCGGCGGTTTTCCTCGCCCTGCGCGGCCAGCGGCGCCATCGTCATCAGCCCGGCTACGGGCACGGGCGAACGCGCGACGAACTCGCCGAGCCGATCGGGCGCGACGCCGGCCTTGCCCTGCTCGCCGGCGACGTTCACCTCGATCAGGATGCGCAGGTCTGCACGGGCCTGCTCGCGGTGACGTGCCAGCTCGCGCAGCGCCGACTCGGAGGCGACGGAGTGGATCAGCCGGGCATACGGGACGATCGCGCGTACGCGACGGCTCTGCAGCTGGCCGATGAAGTCCCACTCGAACAGCGCGCCGTGAGCGGCGTGCTTGTCCGCGAGCTCCTGCGCGCGGTTCTCGCCGACGAGACCGACGCCCGCCTCGGCGAGCAGCGGCAGGTCCTCGCAGGCGACGTACTTGACCGCCGCCAGCAGCTCGACCTCGTGTCGCTCGCCGCGGGGTCCACGCGCGGGCGCGCGCTGCCGCGCGACGGCGATCTCCTCGCGGAGCGCTGCCAGGTTCGCGCGGATGCGCTGGACCTGCAGGCCCGAGATCAGCTGCGCCACGCGATCCCCGCCTGGCGCCCGGCGTGCTCGCCTTCGCGCCGGTGTGAGAAGAAGCGCGCGTCGCAGATCGTGCATGCGCGCGCATCGAGCACCTGCGCAGCGCCGGCCGCCAGCAGGCGGTCGCGGGCGATCGCGCGCAGGTCGATGTTCTGACCGGCGCGGTGGGCCCCGCCGAACGCCGCATGCACCTCCGCACCGACCTCGTAGCAGCAGGCGCCGGCGCCCGGGCCGATCACGGCGACGAGCGGTCCCGCAGCGCCGACGTCGCGCAGTGCGCGCGCGCCCTCCTCGAGCACGCCCGCGGCGAGTCCGCGCCAGCCGGCGTGCACCATCGCGACGGCGCCGTCGGCGGCGAGCGCGACCGGCAGGCAGTCGGCGGTGAGGACCATCGCGCCGACTCCGCGCGCGGCCGTGGCGTGGCCATCGGCGTCGATCGCCACGGCCTCTCCCCCGCTCGCGCCGGGCGCTCGCACGCGTTGCACCGTCGGGCCGTGCACCTGGCGACTCGCGCACAGCCACTGCAGACCCAGGTCCGCGCAGAGGCGGTCGCGCGTGGAGCGCCCGCGCTCGTGACCGTCGCCGCGTTGTGTCGACAGGTTGCCGGGCGCACGCGAGGTGAACAGCGCTCGCGCGCCTGCCGGCAGCTCGCAGGAGAAGCCCTCGGCGTGCTCGATCACTCGTGTCCCGGCCACAGCAGCGCTCATGGTCGGCTCCGCGACGAGCTCACAGATCCTCCAGCGCCGCGCTCAGCTCCGCCTCGCGCCCCTCGCCGAGCTCGCCGTCGAGCTTGCGCGACAACGCGTGGCGCAGGCGCCTGCCGACCTCCGGTCCCGCGCCGACACCGGCGCCGAGCAGATCGTCGCCGTTGATCGCCAGGCGCACGTGGCGCAGCCCGGAAAGCCAGCGGCGCGCTGAATCGGCCGCGCAGCCGCGGCCGTGGGAGTCGGCCAGCGCTGCGGCGAGCGCGACGGCCTCCAGCGGGACGTCGTGCGCGATCTCATAGACCTGCGACGGCGTCTGGGCGTGCTGCAGGCGCTCGGCGACGCGCGGTGCGAGGATCGCGCTGTGGACCGTTCGCTCGCGCTCGGCCGCGGGGATCTCCAGACCGTCGAGCAGGACGCGCAATCGCGTCTCGTAATCGGTCGCGTCATAGGAGTCGGCGGGCAGCAGCAGCGACGCGAGCAGCAGCACGTCGGGCCAGGCATCGCCGCCCGGCGGCCCCAGCGCCGCGAGCGCCGCGCGGGCGAGCGGAGCGTCGAGCTCGATCGCCTCGTGCAGCGCCGTGAGGGCGCCGAGCTGGTCCAGCGACTCCAGCGCAGCCACCGGGTCGGGCTCTGCCAGCGCCAGGCGCAGCTCAGCGCCGATGCGCGCGTGCGAGACGGTCGCGAGCGCGCCGGTGGCGATCGCCTCGGCCGCCAGGCGGGCGGTGCGCTCGTCGGGCTCGAATCCCAGGCGAGCGCGGTAGCGCGCGAGACGCAGCACGCGTGTGGGGTCGTCGAGGAAGCTGGCGTCGTGCAGGACGCGCAGGCGCGAGGCCGCGAGGTCCTCGAACGCGCCGGGCGCCGCGCGCAGCTCGCCGCGGCGCGCGCCGCCGAGCGACACGGCGATCGCGTTGACGGTGAAATCGCGCCGGCGCAAGTCCTCATCAGGGGTGCCGGCGCGCACCTCCGGCAACGCACCCGGCGCCGCATAGGACTCTGCGCGCCGCGCTGCGACATCGATCCGGCCGCCGCCGAAGCGAACGCTAGCCGTGCCGAAACGCTCATGCGCGTCCACCTCACAACGCACCCCGCCCGCCGCCAGGCGGCCATCGAAGATCGAGGCGATCTTCTCGGCGAAGGCCTCCGCGGTGCCGTCGACGACGACATCGAGCTCGCGCGGGTCGCGTCCGAGCAGCAGGTCGCGCACGGCCCCGCCGATCAGCTCGACGTCCTCACGGCCGGCGGCGAGATCGAGCAGCTCGGGCCCGCCCGGCAGCTCGTGCAGGCGTTCGAGCACCGCCGGGCCGCTGTCGCGCGTCTCGCTCATGCTCGCCCGAGCGACGTCCGGCCGGCCTCAACCGATCCGCACGGGGATGCCAGCCGCCGCGATGTGAGACTTGGCCTCGGCGATCGTGTGGCGGCCGTAGTGGAAGATAGAGGCGCACAGCGCCGCGTCGGCGCCCGCGCGAAGCGCCTCGACAAGGTGCTCGAGCTCGCCGGCGCCGCCCGACGCGATCACGGGCACGCTCACGGCCTCGCTGACGGCGGCCGTCAGCGCGAGATCGTAGCCGGCGTTGGTGCCGTCGCGGTCCATGCTCGTCAGCAGGATCTCCCCGGCGCCGCGCTGCACGCCCTCGCGTGCCCACTCCACGGCGTCACGCCCGGTCGGCGTGCGCCCGCCGGCCAGGTACGCCTCCCACTTCGACGGGTCGTCCAGGCCGCCGCCGACGAAGGGGTCGGCTTTGGCGTCGATCGCCAGCACGACGCACTGCGAGCCGAACACCTCGGCCAACTCGCCGATGAGCTGCGGGCGTTGCAGCGCCGCCGAGTTGACCGAGACCTTGTCGGCGCCCGAGTCGAGCACCGCCTGGGCGTCGGCGATCGAGCGGATGCCGCCGCCGATCGTGAACGGCACGAACACGTCGTCGGCGGTGGCGCGTGCGAGCCTGGCGATCGTGTCGCGCTTCTCGTGCGTGGCCGTGATGTCGAGGAACACCAGCTCGTCGGCCCCCTCGCGGTCATAGTGCGCGGCCAGCTCCACCGGGTCTCCGGCGTCGCGGATGTCGAGGAATTCGACGCCCTTGACGACGCGTCCGGCATCGACGTCCAGGCAGGGGATAACGCGCTTGAAATGCACCCAGTCACCGTAGCGACCGGCGGGGCGGCGATCAGCCTGCGAGCGCCTGCAGCGCCTCGGCGACGGTGAAGCGCTGCTCGTACAGCGCCTTGCCCACGATCACGCCGTCCAGGCGCTCCAGCGCGAGCTGCGACCTCAGCTCGGCGAGCGCCTGCAGGTGGCTCAGCGAGCCGATTCCGCCCGACAGGATCACGCCCCCCTCGCCGCTCTCCCCGGCTGCCTTGCCGACCCAGATGGCCTCGTCGCGGTTGGCGCCGTCGAGCATCCCGTCGTGGTCGATGTTCGTAAACACGAAGTTCGCAACGCCCAGCGCGCGGAGGCGAGCGAACGCGTCGCGCGCGCGGACCTCGGTCGTCTCCAGCCATCCATGCGTCGCCACATATCCGCCGCGCACGTCGACCGATACGAGCACGCGCTCGGCGCCGTGTGTCGCCAGCGCGCCGCGCAACAGGTCCGGGTCGGTGAACGCCGCGGTACCGAGGATCACGCGCGAGGCGCCCGCGGCGAGCGCCGCGTCAACGGCGGCGGCGGTGCGCAGGCCGCCGCCGTACTGCACCGGGAGCCCCAGCTCGGCGGCGATCAGCCGCAGGTGCTCGAGGTTGACCGGCTCGCCGGTCTTCGCGCCATCGAGATCGACGACGTGCAGGAAGCGAGCGCCCGCGTCGGCGAAGCCGCGAGCCGCCGACAACGGATGCTGGTCGTAGACCTTCTTCGCATCGAAGTCGCCCCTCACCAAGCGCACGGCGTTGCCGCCGAGGATGTCAATCGCCGGATAGAGATTCACCGGGCGGTGTCGGCGCCGGCGTGACTGGGCGCGAGCGCCTCGACGCAGATGCGCGCGAAGTTCGCGAGCAGGC
>JAXDGQ010000066.1:0-3899 GCA_034664965.1 Solirubrobacteraceae bacterium
GCAGCCGAGGGGCGCGGGCAGGAGGACGCGGGTCCTGCCGACGGGTTCGCGCTCGGGCTCGCCCAGGCCGTCGCGCTCGTTCCCGGCGTCTCGCGCTATGGCGCCACGCTCACGGCGGCGCGGGCCCGGGGGTTCTCGCGCTCGGACGCGCGGAGCCTCTCCTGGCACGCGGCGCTGCCGGTGATGCTCGGCGCGAGCGCGCTCAACGGCGCGCGCCTCGCGCGCCGCCGCCCTGCGGCCGGCACCGCGGCGCCGCTCGCCGCCGGCGCCGCGAGCGCGTTCGTCTCGACGCTGCTCAGCGCGCGCGTCCTGCGTGGTCGCGCCGGCGCGTCGCGCTCGCTGGCGCCCTGCGCGCTCTACCGCTGTCTGCTGGCCGCCCTGGTCCTCGCGCGGCTGCGACGTCCTGCCACCGCGAACGCAACGATCTAAGAGAATCAGGCCTGCCCACCCTGCCCCGACAGCTATATGCGCGCTCTGAGCGCGTTGCGCGCACAATAGGCCTGAGATGACCGTGCTCGGGACACTGCTCGGCGGGCGCTACCGGCTCGATGCCCAGATCGGCCGCGGAGGCATGTCGACCGTCTATCGCGCCTTCGACACCGTGCTCGAGCGGGCCGTCGCGATCAAGCTGATGCACCGCGAGATCGCCTCGGACTCCGACCAGCTCGAGCGCTTTCGCCGCGAGGCACGCTCGGTCGCGCGTCTGAACCACCCGCACATCGTCACCGTCATCGACGCCGGCGAGGAGTCCGTCGAGGACGGCAGCGCCCCGCACGGCGGGGCGGCGGTTGCGACCCCGTACATCGTGCTCGAGTTCGTCGACGGCGAGACGCTCAAGCAGCTCATCCGCCGCGAAGGGCCGCTGGAGACCACGCAGGCGATCGCCTACGCGATCGAGCTCGTGCGCGCGCTCGGCGCAGCGCACGAGCGCATGATCGTGCACCGCGACGTCAAGCCGCAGAACGTCCTCATCAGCGAGGAAGGAGGTGCCAAGATCACCGACTTCGGCATCGCCCGCACGCTCACCGAGGAGGGCCTGACGGTCGCCGGGCGCGTGCTCGGCACGACCGACTACGTCTCGCCAGAGCAGGCGCTCGGACAGCCTGTGACCGGGCAGTCCGACCTCTACTCGCTCGGCATCGTGCTCTACGAGATGCTCACCGGGCAGATCCCCTTCCACGGCGACTCCCCCGTGGCCGTCGCCATGCGCCACGTGCGCGAGCAGGTCCCGGACGTGCAGCAGCTGCGCCCCGACGTCTCCGCGGCCACCGCCTCGGTCGTCGACCGCGCCGTCGCCAAGGACCTCGACTACCGCTACGCCGACGCCGACAGCATGGCCGCCGATCTGGAGGAGGTGCTGGCGATCGAGGCCTCGCGCACCGGGCAGGCGACCGGCGAGGTCACCAGCGTCCTGCGCACGCTTCCCGGCGCCGCGCGCCGGCGCCTGCCCTGGCGCATGCGCCACCCCGCCCGCTGGGTCGCCTCGCTCGCGCTCGTGGGCGCGATCGTCGCCATCGCGCTCGTCGCCGCCGCCCAGCAGGCGCACAAAGGAACAGGCGTCGCACCCGACGTGCACGCCGGCGCCGGGCTGCAGGCGGTTGGGCTCAGCCAGACCGCCGCACAGGACTACAACCCGTTCGGCACCGGGCCCGAAAACCACAATCGCGTGGAGAACGTCGTCGACAGCGACCCCAACACGACCTGGAGCACGGCCCACTACTACGAAGCCACGCTCAAGAAGGCCGGCGGCACCGGCGTCGGCGTGTACCTCGACGCCTCCCCCGGCGTCGTCGCGCGGGCGATCGAGCTGCAGACGCCCACCCCCGGCTTCGACGTGCAGATATACGGCGCGCGCAACGTCAACCTGTCCTACTCCTACGGCGACTCCACGCCGCTCGCGGCCCGCGGCTGGCATGGACCGCTCGCTTCAGCCAGCAACGTGCACAAGCGCCAGCGCATCCGGCTGTCCGCCACCGCCACTCCCTACCGCTACTACCTCATCTGGCTCACCACGCTCCCCCCCGGCCAGCAGTCGGCGTCGATCTCCGAAGTCACCTTGTTCAAGTAGTGCGCACCCTGCTTCTAGAACTGGTGCGCGCCAAGCGCCGCGTGGCGCTCCAGCGCGAGCCGGCACAGCCGGTCGACGACCTCCGGATAGGCGACCCCCGACGCCTCCAGCAGCTTCGCGTAGACGCTCGTCGGCGTGAAGCCGGGCATCGTGTTGAGCTCGTTGAGCAGGACGTCGTCGCCGTCGACGAAGAAGTCCACCCGCGCCAGGCCGTCGCAGCCCGCGCGGGCGAACGCCTCGAGTGCCAGCTCGCGAACGCGCCCCGCCGCGCCGTCTGAGATCCGCGCCGGCACGCGCAGCTCCATGCCCCCGGGCTCGTACTTCGCCGCGAAGTCGTAGAAGTCGCCCGCGAAGACGATCTCGCCCGGTGTCGACGCCAGCGCGGCGGCATCGCCGTCGGCACGCTCCGCGCGCGGATTGCCGAGCACGCCGCACTCGACCTCGATGCCCGGCGCCGCCGCCTCGACGATCACGCGCGAGTCGTGCGCGAAGGCGCCCGTCAGGGCTTCTGCCAGCCCTTCGGCCTCGGTCACCTTGACGATCCCCAGCGACGATCCCAGATGGGCCGGCTTGACGAACACGGGCAGGCCGAGGCGCGCGACCTGCGCGAGCACCGCCGCCGGGCTGCTCGAGAAGCGCTCCTCGCGCACGTCGGCGTAGGCGACCTGCGGGATCGTGCCCGCGGCGGACATCAGATCCTTGAACAGCACCTTGTCCATGCACAGCGCCGACGCCGCCACGCCCGAGCCGACGTAGGGCACGTCGAGCATCTCCAGCATCCCCTGCACCGTGCCGTCCTCGCCGAAGCGCCCGTGCAGCACCGGAAAGACCACATCCGCGCCGAGCAGGCCGCCGCCCGGCGTGGTGCTCAGCGACTCGCCGCCCCCGTCGCTGCGCCACGCGCCGTCGCGGCCGATCTCCACCCACACGACCTCGGGTCCGCCGCTGCGCACCCCGTCGCGCACGGCGGCCGCCGAGGAGAGCGAGACGTCGTGCTCCGACGAGCGGCCACCCGCCAGCACCGCCACCGTCAGCGCGCGGGCGCCGTCGGGCGAGCTCGCCGCCGGGCCGGCCTCGCCACGCATCGTCATCCCGCCGCGGCGGCCGGCGGTGTCACCGGGGGCGGCGTCGGCGTGGTCGTCGTGGTCGTCGGCGGCGTGGTCGTCGTCGTCGGGGCCGTTTCCGTTCCCTTCACGCCGACCGTCAGGGTGACCGTCGAGCCCTTGCGCGCCATGTGGCCGGCCGTCGGGCTCTGTTTGAGCACGGCCCCCACCTTGCTTGCTTCGGTCGTCGCCACGGTGACCACGCTCGGCGCGAAGCCCGCAGCGCCGAGCGCCGCCGCGGCCTGCGTCTCTGACTGGCCGACCACTCCGGGCACGGCGACTTCGTCAGACGCCTTGGCCGCCGTCAGGTTCACCTTCGTCCCGGTGCGCACCGACGAGCCCGGCGCCGGCGACTGCGCCACCACCGTGCCCGGCGTTTGCCCGGCGGAGACCCGCTGCGTGATCGTCCCCACCGCCAGCCCGACGGCCGTGAGCGCCGCTTCGGCGCCGCTCAGCGAGTCGCCCGACACGTTCGGCACGCGCACCTGCGCCGGCCCGCTGGAGACCAGCAGCGACACCGGGCTGCCCACCTGCAGCTCCGTGCCCGCGGGCGGTTCGGTGCCGATCACCCGGCCCTGCGCCACCTTCGCGTTGGGCTCTTCCTTTGTCGTCGGCTTAAAGCCGGCTTTGCGCAGCCGGCTGAGCGCCTGCGCCGAGGTCAGCCCTTCGACGCTCGGAAGCGCCGCGCTCCCCGGACCGCTGGAGACCACGATGGCGACGCTGCTCGC
>JAXDGQ010000067.1:0-3769 GCA_034664965.1 Solirubrobacteraceae bacterium
CACTCGGTGCTCAAGGCCGGGGACCAGATGAACCGCGGTCCCGGCCGCAGCCTGGTGCTGGCCGTCGGGCGCCCGAGCAGCTGGATAGCCGGAGAGCTGCCGCTGGCCAGTGTGGCCCACAGCGCCACGGCATGGCTGAATCCGGAACCTGCGCTGAACGGACCAGGCGGCTTCAGCGACTCGCGGACCCTCGCGGGCAGCAGTCAGGTTCCGCCGGTCACGTCGGCGGCTTTTGCTGCTGAAACGATCGGCGCACCACAACCGCCGCGCCGCCGGTTGCGCTCCCTGCTGGTCACCGGCGACTCGATGTCCCAGCCGCTGGATTCAGACCTCGCCCAGCGCCTGGTCGGCGATGGGGTCCACGTCACCCAGGACCCCCATATCGGCACGGGCATCTCCACGAGCTTCGTCGTCGATTGGGGGAAGTTGTCGGCGGCCCAGGTCAAGGAGGGCCATCCAGACGCGGTCGTGGTGTTCATCGGAGCCAACGACGGCTTCCCGATGCCCGGGCCGAGCGGGCGTGAAGTCTCCTGCTGCAACGCCGAATGGGCCGCCATCTATGCCAACCGCGTCAGGCAGATCGCCAACACATATCGCCAGTCCGGCGCCGCCCGGGTCTATTGGCTGACCCTGCCCGCTCCCCGTGAAGGCGCCCGCGCGCGCATCGCGCGCGTGGTCAACGCCGCGATCGCGGTCGGCGTGCAGCCCTGGGCCTCCCAGGTGCGCGTGATCGACACCGTGCCGACCTTCACTCCGGGCTTTGCCTATCGCGACGCCATGAGCATCGCCGGCACGCAGACGATCGTGCGTCAAGCCGACGGCATCCACCTCAACGAAGCGGGCTCCAGTCTGCTGGCCGACGAGCTCACCGAAACGCTGATGCGCGACTTCACTCACTAGCCGTCAACTCACGAAGGAGACGAAATGACCCGCCACCGAAGATTGCCCGGACAAACGCGACGCGGCGCCCGTTGCTGGGTGTTGGCAGCGCTCGTGGCCCTCTCAGCGATCGCCACGGCCACGGCCCCCGCCGGCGCGAGCCCCGCGGCACACGCCGCGCGAAACTGCTCGCTGCCGAAGTATCCGGGCCTGGGCTACTTCACGTCGCTGTCGGTCTCGGGCACGTCCTGCTCCACCGGAGTCAAACTCGTCTTCGCCTACTACAAATGCCGTACGCACTACGGCCGAAAGGGCACCTGCCACAGCTCGGTGCTCGGCTACAGCTGTCACGAGGTGCGCAGGTCCATCCCTACGGAGATCGATGCGCGGGTGACCTGCAAACACGGAACTGCGACCGTGATCCACACATACCAGCAGGACACCTGAGGCGGCGGCGCTCTGCGCGGCTGCCCTCCTAGCCCAGCGACCAGATCGCCAGTCGGGCGGGAGACGTGAGCGCTAGCTCCGCCACGCCCACAGCCGCAGCTCGTCCGCGCGGCGTTCGCAGGCGACGGCTGCCGCCGCCTGCGTGCCGACGTCGAGCTCGACCAGCCATGGCGCGGCGTGCGCGGTTGCGCCAGCCCGTGCGCCCGGCGCCGCCGCGGACATGCCCGTGCCGCGACGCTTGAGCTCGGCCTCGTGGCGTGTCCACAGGCGCAGGAACTCGCGCTCGCGCGCGGCGGGCTCGAGACCCTGCAGGCGCCGGGCCGCGGCGGCGCCGAAGGCGCGCCTGGCGACCGCCGTGCGATCGGTGCCTGCGGCGGTGCGCGCATCGCGCGCGACCTGCACGTCGACGCCGACGGGGCTCAGCAGCGTGAACGCGTACAGGGCGATGTGCTGTGAATGGGAGAGGTTGAACAGCAGATCGTGCCGGCGTTCGCCCGTGCCGGCCAGCTCGGGCTTGGCGCTGCGACCGACGGCCAGCTCGACGGCCATCGGATCCTTGCCCAGGTAGCGCCCCAGCAGCGCCCGGAGCACGCCCCGCGATTGCATCCATCGCCGGCGCTCGCGGTCACCGGCGATGCGCGTGGCGCGCTCTGCCTCCTCGTCGCTCAGCCAGCGCGCGACGTCGCCGGCGACGACCGTCAGGTCCGCGCGCCACACGTGTAGCGCGGCGGGGGCGAGGCGCGGCCGGCTTGGCCCGGGCATCCAGCTGCTCTGAGCGCCGGCAAACGTCGCGGCGCCGGTGGGCGGCGGTGCGTTCATCCTCGGGCGAATATAGGCAAGCGGCTACCCTCTTGCGCCTATGCGCGTCCTTGCGACCCGTCTGCACGGGCTGGTGGCGGTCGAGCCCGCGGCGTTCGCCGACGAGCGCGGCTTCTTCTGTGAGACCTATCGCAGCCAGTGGCACGCCGAGCTGGGAATCGCCGATGGCGAGGGTTTCATCCAGGACAACCACTCGCGCTCCTCGCGCGGCGTGCTGCGGGGCATGCACTTCCAGCTGGGGGCAGGCGTGGCGAAGCTCGTGCGCTGCTCGCGCGGACGGATCCTCGACGTCGCCGTGGACCTGCGGCGCGAGTCGCCGACCTATGGACGATGGGACGCCATGGAGCTCGACGACGAGAACATGCGCGAGCTGTACCTGCCTGTCGGCTTCGCCCACGGCTTCTGCGTGCTCTCCGACGTGGCCGACGTGATCTACAAGCAGACGGCCTACTACGACCCCGGACTGGAGCGCGGCATCGCCTGGAACGACCCCGACGTCGGCATCGAGTGGCCGCTGCCCGAGGGCGAGCTGATCGTCTCCGAGCGCGACGCCGCCGCACCCCGGCTGCGCGAGATCGAGCACGAGCTGCCGTTCGTCTACGACGGCGAGTGAGCGCGCTCTCCCGCGCGACACTGCCACTGCTGCGATGCCAACCGCGATAGTCACAGGCTCGGGAGGACTGATCGGCTCGGAGTCGGTCGCGCGCTTTGCCGAGCTCGGCTTCGACGTCGTCGGCCTGGAGAACGACCTGCGCGCGCGTCTCTTCGGGGCGCAGGCGTCGACGGCGCACATCACCGATGCGCTGCTGGCACGCTTCCCCCACGCCTTCTCCTCGCTGGCCATCGACATCCGCGACCGCGACGCCGTGGAGCGCGTGTTCGCCGAGCGCGCGGGCGAGATCGAGGTCGTGATCCACACCGCCGCGCAGCCGTCGCACGACTGGGCGGCCGGCGACCCGCACACCGACTTCGAGGTCAACGCGCTCGGCACGCTCAACCTGCTGGAGGCCACGCGCCGCCACGCCGACGCCGCGACCTTCGTGCACTGCTCGACGAACAAGGTCTACGGCGACACGCCCAACGCGCTGCCGCTGATCGAGCTCGAGCGGCGCCTGGAGCTGCCCGAGGATCACGCCTACTTTCAGGGCATCGACACGTCGATGTCGATCGATCGCAGCACGCACTCGCTGTTCGGCGTGTCCAAGGCCGCCGCGGACCTGCTCGTGCAGGAGTACGGGCGCTACTTCGGCCTTGCGACCGTCTGCTTTCGCGGCGGCTGCCTGACCGGACCCAATCACGCCGGCACGATGCTGCACGGCTTTCTCTCCTATCTGATGCGCGCGACGGTCACCGGCGAGCGCTACACCGTGTTCGGCTACGGCGCCAAGCAGGTGCGCGACAACATCCACTCGGCCGACCTCGTCGCGGCCTTCGAGCACTTTCATCTGGATGCGCGCGCGGGCGGCGCCGTCTACAACATCGGCGGCGGGCGCTCCTGCAACTGCTCGATGCTCGAGGCGATCGAGCTCTGCCAGCGGATCTCCGGGCGCGAGCTGCAATGGACGCTCAGCGATCAGAACCGCGTCGGCGACCATCGCTGGTGGATCAGCGACGTGCGCCCGTT
>JAXDGQ010000068.1:0-11888 GCA_034664965.1 Solirubrobacteraceae bacterium
GGTGGAAGGAGGTCGATGAGATGCGCGCGGTCGATGCCGTGATGGAATGCCTGAAGGCGGAGGGCGTCGAGGTCGTCTTCGGCCTGCCCGGCGGCGCGAACCTGCCGACGTACGACGCCTTCGTCAATGGCGGCCTACGCCACATCCTCGTGCGCCACGAGGCCGGCGGCGGCCATGCGGCGGAGGGCTACGCCAAGGCGACCGGCAGAGTGGGCGTTGCGTTCGCCACCAGCGGCCCTGGCGCGACGAACCTGATCACGCCGATCTGCGACGCGATGATGGACTCGGTTCCCGTCGTCTTCATCACCGGCCAGGTGCGCACGGAACTGCTCGGTACGGACGGTTTTCAGGAGGCCGACACGATCGGCATCACGATGCCGGTGGTCAAGCACTCCTTCATGATCCAGCGACCGCAGGAGATCCCGCGCGCGATCCACGAGGCGTTCCACATCGCCCGCAGCGGCCGCCCGGGGCCCGTGCTCGTCGACATCCCACAGGACCTTTCCCGTGCGGAGATCGACTACGAGCCGGTGACCGACCTGCGCCTGCCCGGCTACCAGCCGCGGGTGGAGGGCAACCAGAAGCAGATCCGCCAGGCCGCGAAGGCGCTGGCGGCCGCGCAGCGCCCGGTGATCTACGCCGGCGGCGGCGTGGTCAACTCCGAAGCCGCGGAGGAGCTGGTCGAGTTCGCCACCTCCGACCGCTTCCCGGTGACGTGCACGCTGATGGGACTCGGGGCCTTCCCGGCGCCGCACGCGCAGTGGCTGGGCATGCTCGGCATGCACGGCACGCGCGCGGCCAACTACGCGATGGACGAGGCAGATCTGATCTGCGCGGTCGGCGCGCGCTTCGACGACCGCATCACCGGCAAGCTGTCGGAGTTTGCGCCGCGCGCGAAGTTCATCCACATCGACGTCGACCCGGCGGAGATCTCCAAGAACGTGCCCGCGCACATCCCGATCGTCGGCGACGCCAAGCACGTGCTGGCGAAGCTGCTGATCGAGTACCGCGCGATCGGCGCCGACTCAGAGCGCCTGGCGGCGTGGTGGGCGCGCATCGAGGGCTGGCGCGAGAAGTACCCGCTGGCCTACGAGGACAGCTCCGACAACGAGATCAAGCCGCAGTACATGATCCAGGCCCTGTATGAGGCGACCGGCGGCGAGGCGATCGTGACCAGCGACGTCGGCCAGCACCAGATGTGGGCGGCTCAGTACTACGACTTCCCCAAGCCGCGCCGCTGGATCAACTCGGGCGGCCTCGGCACGATGGGCTTCGGTTTGCCGGCGGCGATGGGCGCCGCTGTGGCCTGCCCCGACCGCCTCGTCTGCTGCATCGCCGGCGACGGCTCGGTGCAGATGAACGCGCAGGAGCTCGCGACGTGCGCGCAGGAGCAGATCCCGATCAAGGTGTTCATCATGAACAACGGCTACCTGGGCATGGTCAGGCAATGGCAGGAGCTGTTCTGGGACGGCAAATACAGCCACGTCGAGACCGGCGAGTTCCCGGACTTCGTCAAGCTGGCCGAGGCCTACGGCGCCACGGGCATGCGCTTCGAGGACAAGACGACGCTCGTAGAGGACATGAAGCGGGCGATCGAGACGCCCGGGCCGGTGCTCGTCGACGTGCGTGTGACGCGCGAGGAGAACACCTACCCGATGATTCCCGCCGGCCAGGCCGCGCGCGAGATGGTGGGATGACCGTCATGGGTGAGCCGGGAACCAAGGAGCCGCTCAGCCTCGAGGAGCTGGAAGCGTCGACGAACATGCGCACGGGCCGCAAGCACGTGCTGTCGATCCTCGTGGAAAACAAGTCGGGCGTGCTCACGCGCATCGCCGGGCTGTTCGCGCGGCGCGGCTTCAACATCGACACGCTGACGGTCGGCCCGACCGACGACGATCAGGTGTCGCGGGTGACGCTCACGGTCGATGGCGCGCTGCACCCGATCGATCAGGTGACCAAGCAGCTGCACAAGCTGATCAACGTGCTCAAGATCCGCGATCTGGAGCCTGCCGACACCGTCGCGCGCGAGCTCGCGCTGTTCAAGGTCTCCGCCGACGGAGCGCAGCGCGGCGAGCTGATGCAGATCGCCGAGATCTTCCGCGGCAAGGTCGTCGACGTGACCAAGCGCGCGGTGATCATCGAGGTGACCGGCACCACCGACAAGATCGCCGCGTTCGAGGACATGGTCCGGCCGTTCGGGCTGATCGAGATGATGCGCACGGGCGAGATCGCGATCTCGCGGGGGCGCACCGAGACCTAGCTCGTGCTCGGCACAGGCTCACGCTCGCCGTTGGAGCTGTCACAGCTCGACGAGGAGCGCCTGGCCGGGCGGCTGCGCGAGGCGGTGCTGCGCGCCAGGCGCAGCGGCGCCGAGACCCTCGCGGCGATCTCGCTGGCGGTGAGCGATGACGTCGACCCGACGGCGGTCGCCTGCGCCTCGCGCCGGCCCGACGAGCACTGGTTCGCCTTCGAGCAGCCCGACCGGGGGCGCGCGGCGCTGGCCGGGCTGGGCGAGGCGGTCAGGATCGAGGCGGCGGGGGGCGAGCGCTTCCAGAGCGTCGCCGAGCGCTGGCGCGCACTGTCGGCGAGCGCGGTCGGCGATCCGGGCGATGCGTCCGATGGCGGCGGCCCGGTGGCGGTCGGCGGCTTCGCGTTCGCGCCCGACGGCGGCGCGGCGCCTCACTGGCAGGGCTTCGCGCCGGCTTCGCTGGTCGTTCCGCAGGTCGCGCTGCGGCGCAGCGAGCGCGCGGGTCGCAGCGTCGTCCGCCTGACGCTCGCGGCGCTCGTCTCGCCCGACGACATGCCCGAGGAGCCGCTCGAGCGTCTTCGGGCGCGCCTGCAAGAGCTGCGCGAGCGCCCGCTGCCGCTGCTGGACCCGGCGCCGGCGGGCCGCTTCCAGGTCGCCAGCGCGATGCCGCCGGAGCACTTCGAGGCGGCGGTCGCGCGCGCGGTGGAGCTGATCGGCGCTGGCCGTCTGCAGAAGATCGTGCTGGCGCGCGAAGTCCAGGTCCACGCCCCGCGGGCATATGACCCGGCGGCCGTGCTCGGCGTGCTGCGCGAGGAGTTCCCCTCGTGCTTCGTCTTCTGCGTCGGCCGCGGCGAGGCCTCGCTGGTGGCGGCGAGCCCCGAGCTGCTGGTGCGCCGCGAGGGCCACCGCGTCAGCACGCTCGCGCTGGCCGGCTCGACGCGGCGCAGCGCCGACCCGGCGGTGGACGACCACCTCGGCGAGCAGCTGCTGCGCGACGAGGGCTACCGCGACGAGCACGCGATCGTCGCCCGGCGGATCGAGCGCATGCTGCGACCGCACGCGATCTGGGTGGCCGCCGCGCCCGAGCCGACGCTCGTGCGCATCGCCAACATCCAGCACCTGGCGACGCCGATCCGCGCGCAGCTGGCGACGCCGCTCGATGCGCTGGAGCTCGCCGGGCTGATGCACCCGACGCCGGCGGTCGGCGGCGAGCCGCTGGGCCGCGCCGGGCCGCTGATCCCGGCGCTCGAGGGGCTCGATCGCGGCTGGTACGCAGGCCCGGTCGGCTGGACGGACACGGCGGGCGACGGCGAGTTCTGCGTGGCGCTGCGCTGCGCGCTGCTGCGCGGCCCGATCGCCCGCTGCTACGCCGGCAACGGCATCGTGCGCGAGTCAGACCCCGCCGCGGAGCTGGCCGAGACGGAGATCAAGCTGGCCGCCCTGCTCCCGCTCCTCTCAGGCTGAGGCAATTGCGGCGGACACGGCGCCCCACACGCGGCGGTGCAACTGCACATTGGCGGCGCGATCGCCGCGCACTTCGACGATCGACGAGTTCTGACGCGCCAGGGCTCGCTCGAGCGCGGCGCGAAACCCGGAGACGTCCTCGGCGCGCTCGTGGGAGAGCCCGTACAGGCTCGCCGCCGCGCTGAAGTCCAGGCCGGTGGGCGTGGCGATGTGGCGCGTGTAGATGTCCTGCTCCTGCTCCCCAGAGGGCTCGGTCCGGCGGGCGATCGCGGTGTCGGCGACGGGCAGGAAGTCGAAGATGCCGCCGCCGCCGTTGTCGAGCAGCACGATCGTCAGCTTCAGGCCGAGGCGCCGGGCTGCGAGCAGGCCGCCGATGTCGTGGGCGAGCGCGACATCGCCGATCAGCAGCACGACCGGGCCATCCTCTTCGGCGGCCGCGCCGAACGCGCTGGAGACGATGCCGTCGATGCCGTTGGCGCCGCGGTTGCAAAGAACGCGCGGCGGGTCCGCGCGCACGGGCCAGAAGGTCTCGACGTCGCGCACCGGCATGGAGGAGGAGACGAACAGCGTCGCCGCCCCGGGCAGCAGGACGCCGAGCTCGCTTGCGACGGCCGGCTCGCACAGCCCTCCGTCTCCGAGCACACCGAGGATCGCCTCCGCGGCCAGCGCGTCGCCGCTGCGCCAGCCCGCGAGCCACTCCCCGTCGGCCGCGACCGCGTCGCCCGCGAGCGCATCCAACGCGCCGGCCGGATCGATGGCAAACGAGTCCGAGAGAACCGCCGCCGGGTCCTGCCAGGCGCCCTCGGGATCGAGCGCGACCTGCGGCACGCCGGGCAGGCCGCCGAGCCACGTGCGCAACGGCTTGGACACCGGCAGGTCGCCGGCGCGCAGGACGAGATCGGGCTGCACCGAGGCGCTGAAGCCGGCGTCGCGCAGCAGCACGTCGTAGTGCGCGACCGCGGCCGCTCCGCGCCGCGCGCCGGACAGCGGATCGGCCAGCAGCGGCCAGCCGGCGGCCTCGGCGAACGCCGCCGCGGCCTCTGCCAGCGAGCGCCCGCTTTGAGCCGGACGGCGCTCGTCGCGTCCGGCGACGACGACGCCGCGCCGCGCGGCGCCGACGATTGCGTTGAGCGTCGTGGCAGCGGCGCTCGCGGCCTGCGCCGAGGCGAGCGAGGCGTGGCGGACATATGGCGCTCCGCCGGCGCGGCCGGTCGGGTCCTCGGCGAGCGGCTCGTCGGTCACCAACGGCTCGCGTAGCGCGAAGTTCAGGTGCACGACCCCCGGTCGTCCTACCAGCGCGGTGGCGTAGGCGCGGCAGGCCAGCGTGCGCATCCAGCGCACGCGCTCGCTGTCGGCGTCGTGCGTGCCGACCTCGAAGAACCACTTCACGGCGCCGCCGAAAAGCTTGAGCTGGTCGATCGCCTGCCCGGCGCCGTTCTCGCGCAGCTCCGGCGGGCGGTCGGCGGTGAGCAGCAGCAGCGGAACGCGCGCCTCGCGCGCCTCGATCGCCGCCGGCAGCAGCTCGGCGGCGGCGGTTCCCGAAGTGCAGGCGACGGCGACCGGCAGGCCGGAGGCCTTGGCGAGCCCAAGCGCGAAGAACCCGGCGCAGCGCTCGTCGATGTGCGAGTAGCAGCGCAGGCGCCCCTCGCGTGCGAGCGTCAGCGCGAGCGGAGCCGAGCGCGACCCCGGCGAGGTGCATGCCGAGCGCATGCCGCAGCGCGCGAGCTCGTCGACGAACGCTCGCAGCAGCAGATAGGTGTCGGTGGCGGCGGTCACGGGACTAGGATTGCAACGTGCCGGAGAGCTTGGTCCTGTTGCACGGCTTCAGCGGCACCCGGCACGCATGGGATCGCGTGACGGCGCAGCTCTCCCCGCAACGCTATCTGCCGCTGGCGCTCGACCTCCCCGGCCATGGCGACGCCGCCGAGCAGGACGCGCCGATCAGCTTCGATTCGTGCGTCGCGCAGGTGCTCGCCAACGGCCCCGCGCGCTTCGTCCTGTGCGGCTACTCGCTCGGCGGCCGCGTGGCGCTGCACGTTGCACTCGCCGCTCCCCGGCGTGTCACGCGGCTGGTGCTCGTCTCCACCAGCGCCGGCATCGAGGACCCAGCCGAGCGCGCCGAGCGCCGCGCCGCCGATCGCCGGCTCGCCGACGAGCTCGAACGGATCCCCTTCGCGCTGTTCATCGAGCGCTGGCGCACGCAACCGCTGTTCGCCGACGACCCCGCGGAGGTCGGCGAGCGCGCGCGCGAGGACCAGCGCCGCAACCGACCGCAGGCCCTCGCCGCCGTCCTGCGCGGCGTCGGCACGGGCGAGATGGCGCCGCTGTGGGACCGCCTCGGCGAGCTGACGATGCCCGTCACCGTCGTCGTCGGCGAGCGAGACGCGAAGTTCCGCGCGCTGGGCGAGCGTATGTGCACTCTGATTGCAGACGCCGAGCTGGTCGTGGTTGCCGGCGGCCACGGCCTGCCGCTGGAGAGCCCGGCGGCCGTCGCGCAGGCGCTGCAAGACTGACTAGAGCGGCGCGACGCCCAGGCCAGGGCCGTCCGGCACGGCGATTCGCCCATCGCGGGCCGGCAGCGGGTTGTCGATGTCCGCGAACATCTCCAGCGTCGCCAGCCCGCAGTGCGGGACGGGGCCGCGCGAGGCCAGCGCGGCGGCCGCGTGTACGCCGGCGGCGACGCCCAGCGGGCCGTCGAACGTGGAGGCGATGTAGGGCTCTGCTCCCGACGCGCGCACGAGCGTCGCGGCGGCGATCAGCCCGGCGATCCCGCCGCACCGCGAGATCTTCAGGCACACGGCGTCGGCGACGCCCGCGCCGAGAGCGCCGTGCTCGGAGGCCGTCTCGTCGATCGACACGCGAACCGCCACGCGCTCGCGGACCTCGCGGACCGCCCGCAGCCCGTGCACCGGCTCCTCCACGAGCTCGAGTCCGGCCGGCGCCAGCGCATCGATCGCGCGCACTGCCTGCTCGACCTCCCAGCCGCCATTGGCGTCCAGGCGCAGCGCGACCTCCGGGCCCGCCGCCGCGCGCGCCGCCGCCACCCGCCCGGCGTCGTCGCCGACGGCGACCTTCAGCTTCACGCAGTCGAACCCCTCGCCGACCGCCTGCGCGGTCTCGTCTGCCACGCCCGCGCGGTCGAGCGCGGAGATGGTCGCGTTGACCGGCACGTCCGGCGCAGGGTCGTCGGTCAGCAGCGCCGCGATCGGCAGTTCGCGCAGGCGCCCCGCGCGGTCCCACAGGGCAAGATCGAGCGCCGCCAGCGCCGCCGGCAGGTCGTCGACTCGCCGGCAGGCGTCGATCAGCTGCGCGCTGTTGAGGCGCTCGGAGCCGGCGAGCACGGGGGCGTAACGGGCAAGCGCCTGCTGCGTGCGCTGGACGCTGACCCCGTCATATGGCTCGAGCGGCGCCGCCTCGCCGTGCCCGGTCACGCCGTCGGTGCCGGTGATCGACACGGCGAGCAGCTCGCGCTCGGTGAGCAATCCGTAGGAGGTCTGCATCGGGCGCCTGAACGCCAGCGTCCGGCGCCGCACGTCGAGCTTCACGAGCCGATGCCGCCGCTGGCCAGGATCCCGGCCGAGTAGAGCAGGCAGAACAGCAGCTGCGTCGCGCCCGTCTTCGCCAGCGCGCCGTTCAGCGACGGGCCGTCGGTGCGCGTGCGCACGACGCCGACCACGCCGAGCGCCATCGGGATCGCCAGCCAGCCGAGCAGCAGCCACGCGCTCATCGACCCGAACACCCACGGAAGCGGCGCGGTCACGAACGCGCCCGCGATCATCGCCGTGTACAGCGCGCGCGTGCGCTCCCGTCCCAGCCGAACGGCGAGCGTGCGCTTGCCCGCGCGGCGATCGGTCTCCAGATCGCGGACGTTGTTGACGACGAGGATCGCGCTCGCCAGCAGGCCGACCGGCACCGCGCACACGAACGCCTGCCACGGCAGGTGCTGGACCTGCACGAAGTAGGAGCCCGCGACGGCAACGATGCCGAAGAACAGGAACACGAAGATCTCGCCGAGCCCCTCGTAGCCGTATGGGCGCGGGCCTCCCGTGTACAGCACGCCGGCGAGGATCGACGCGGCGCCGACGGCCAGCAGCTCCCAGCCGGCGACGGCCACCAGGTAGGCGCCGCAGGCGACCGCGAGGCCGAACGTCGCGTACGTCGCCAGCAGCACTTGGCGCGGCGGCACCAGTCCGCCGGCGGTGACCCGCACGGGGCCGAGGCGGTCCTCGGTGTCGGCGCCGCGGCGCGCATCGGAGTAGTCGTTTGACAAGTTGGTGCCGACCTGGATGAACACCGCGCCGAGCAGCGCCGCGACGAAGGCAAGAGCGTGGAAGTGGCCGGCGCCGAGCGCCAATGAGGTGCCAACCAGGACCGGCGCGATCGCCGCGGGCAGCGTGCGCAGGCGCGCCGCCATCAGCCAGATGCGCACGGCGCCCACGCGGTCAGGCTCGCCGGGGAAACCGCGAGAAGTCCGGCTTGCGCTTCTCGCGATAGGCGTCGCGACCCTCCTGGGCCTCCTCGCTGCCGTAGAAGAGCAGGTTGGTGTCGTGGGCGAGCTGCTGGATCCCGGTCAGGCCGTCTTCAGCGGCGTTGAAGCTGGCCTTCAGCAGGCGCAGCGCGAAGGGGGAGAGCGCGATCATCTCGCGGCACCACTGCACCGTCTCCTGCTCCAGGCGCTCGAGCGGGACGACGGTGTTGACCATGCCCATCGCAAGCGCCTCCTCGGCGGAGTACTGCCGGCAGAGAAACCAGATCTCCTTGGCCTTCTTCGGGCCGACGAGGTTCGCCAGCAGGCCAGCGCCGAAGCCGCCGTCGAAGGAGCCGACCTTCGGCCCGACCTGCCCGAAGCGCGCGTTGTCGGCGGCGATCGTCAGGTCGCATACGAGATGCAGCACGTGCCCGCCGCCGATCGCATAGCCGGCGACCATCGCCACCACCGGCTTGGGCAGACGACGGATCTGCACGTGCAGGTCGGTGACATGAAAGCGCCCGACGCCCGCTTTTCCCGCGGCGTCGTCGTCGAGGTAGCCCGAGTCGCCGCGAACGCGCTGGTCGCCCCCGGAGCAGAACGCGTCCGGGCCCTCACCGGTGAGCACGATCGCGCCGATCTGCGTGTCCTCGCGCGCATGCTCCAGCGCCCTTGAGATCTCCACGATCGTGCGCGGCCGAAAGGCGTTCCTCACCTCCGGGCGGGCGATCGTGATCTTCGCGATCCCCTCAGAGCGCTCGTAGCGGATGTCCTCGAAGGAGCCTCCGGCGTCCTGCGCGGCGTCTGTCCAGGTGGTGCTCACGGCGCGAAGGCTAGCCTGTGCGGCATGGTCGTCGAGGCATGGCTCGCTCGCGCCGCGGCCGCGCGCCCGCGAAGCATCGCGCTGGACACGCCCGCGGGGAGCGCCACCTATGCGCAGCTGCTCGCGTCTGCGACCGTCGCCGCCGGCGATCTGCGCGCGCGGGGAGCGGGGGCGGGGGAGCGCGTCGCGATCGCGCTGCCCGCCGGCCTGGACTTCGCCCGTGCGCTGCACGCATGCATGCTGCTCGGCGCCGTCGCGGTGCCCGTCGACCTGCGTCTCGCAGCATCCGAGCGCGCGCGTGTGGCCGACGGCGCGGCCGTCGTGGTCGAGCAGCCGCTTCGCGGCGACGGCGTCGGCGAGGATGCCGGCGAGCGTGAGACCCTGGCGCCGCTGCCCGCGCCGCCGCGCCACGACCTCGAGGCAACCGCCGTCGTGATTCACACCTCCGGAACCAGCTCGGCCCCCAAGCCCGTAGAGCTGACCTACGGCAACCTGCTCTGGAGCGCGCTCGGCTCGGCCGTCGCGCTGGGCCTCGACCCCGGCGAGCGCTGGCTGTGCGCGCTGCCGCTCTCCCACATCGGCGGCCTGTCGATCCTCGTGCGTTCGGCCATCTACGCGACGACGGCCGTCGTGCACGAGCGCTTCGAGACCGAGCGTGTGCTGCAGGCCCTGCGCGAGCAGCAGGTCACGCTCGTGAGCCTCGTCGCGACGACCCTCGCGCGCCTGCTCGACGCCGGGCTGGCGCATCCGCCGGCGCTGCGCGCCGCGCTCACGGGTGGCGGTCCGGTACCCGCGGGCCTGGTGCGGCGCGCTCATGTCGCCGGCGTCCCGGTGAGCTTGACCTACGGACTCACCGAGACCTGCTCGCAGGTCACCACGACGCCCGTCGCCGCGCTCGCGGGCGGCGACATGGCGGCCGGGCGGCCGCTGTTCTGCACCCGCGTGCGCTGCCAGGACGACGGCGAGATCGTGGTCGCCGGCCCCACCGTCGCCCCCGGCGCGCTCGCGCCCGACGGATGGCTGCACACCGGCGATCTCGGTGCCTACGACGAGCGCGGGCGCCTGCGCGTGACCGGGCGCAAGGCCGACACGATCGTCAGCGGCGGAGAGAACGTCGCGCCCGGCGAGGTCGAGGCCGTGCTCGAGGCCCATCCCGACGTGCTCGAGGCGGCGGTCGTCGCCGTGCCCGACGAGCGGTGGGGGGAGGCCGTCACGGCGATCGTGGTGGCGCGCCGGGGAGCCGCGCCCGACGGCGAGGCCCTGCGCGCGCACTGTGCTGCTGCGCTGGCGCCATACAAGGTCCCAAAGCGGGTGCTGCTGCGCGGCGACCCGCTGCCACGCACGCGCTCGGGCAAGCTGCTGCGCAGGGAGCTGCGATGAGCTTCGACGCCAACGCCCACCGCGACGCCAGCCTGCAGGGCTGGGAAGAGGCCGCCTCAGGCTGGGTGCGCAGCCAGGCGCTGCTGCGCGAGTTCGGGGCGCCCGTCTCGCACTGGCTGATCGACGCCGTCGCGCCGCAGCCCGGCCAGCGCGTCCTCGAGCTCGCCGCCGGGCTGGGGGAGACGGGCCTGCTCGCCGCCGAGCTCGTCGCGCCGGTCGGCGGCGCGATCATCTCCGACCAGGCCGAGGCGATGCTCGCCGGGGCGCGCGAGCGAGCGGCCGCGCTCGGCCTCAGCAACATCGAGTTCCAGGTGATCAACGCCGAATGGATCGACTTGCCCGTCGCCAGCGTCGACGTCGTGCTCTGCCGCTGGGGCTACATGCTGATGGCCGACCCCGCCGCCGCGCTCGGTGAGACGCGCCGGGTGCTCCGCGCGGGCGGGCGCGTGGCGCTGGCGGTATGGGATTCGATCGAGCACAACCCGTGGGCGTCGCTGCCCGGTGCCGAGCTGCGAGAGCGCGGCCTGACGCCGCCGCCGATCGCGGCAACACCCGGGCCGTTCGCGCTCGGCAGCGCCGAGCGCATGCACGAGCTGCTGGCTGAGGCCGGCTTTGCCGAGGTTCGCGTCGAGACGCTCGACCTGCACCGCCGCCACGCGAGCTTCGAGGAGTTCTGGGAGACGACGCTGGATCTCTCGCGCGTCTTTCACGACGCCGTGCTCGCGCGCTCGCAGGGCGAGATCGAGGAGATCGAGGAGGCCGTGCGCCGGCGCCTGGCGACCTATGAAGCGCCCGGCGGCGAGCTGGACATCCCGGGGCGCACGCTCGTCGCCAGCGCCAGCGCCTGAGCCTGCCTGCCGGCGGCTGGTCCGCTAGCCTGCGCGGTCGGATGATCTACGACGACGACGCAGACCTTCACCTTCTCGACGACAAGACCGTCGCAATCATCGGCTACGGCTCCCAAGGCCACGCCCACGCGCTCAACCTGAAGGACTCCGGCGTCAAAGTCGTCGTCGGGCTGCGCGAGGACTCCGCCTCGGTTGCCAAGGCGCGCGAGCAGGGCCTGGAGGTGCTGTCCGTCCTCGACGCGGCCAGCCGCGGGGATCTGGTGATGATCCTGCTGCCGGACGAGCGTCACCACGACATCTGGGAGCAGGAGATCCGCGATGGGGTCGCCGAGGGCAACATGATCCTCTTCGGCCACGGCTTCTCGATCCACTACAAGGAGATCGAGGAGGCTGTGCGCCGGCGCCTGGCGACCTATGAAGCGCCCGGCGGCGCGCTGGACATCCCGGGGCGCACGCTCGTCGCCAGCGCCAGCGCCTGAGCCTGCCTGCCGGCGGCTGGTCCGCTAGCCTGCGCGGTCGGATGATCTATGACGACGACGCAGATCTTCATCTTCTCGACGACAAGACCGTCGCAATCATCGGCTACGGCTCCCAAGGCCACGCCCACGCGCTCAACCTGAAGGACTCCGGCGTCAAAGTCGTCGTCGGGCTGCGCGA
>JAXDGQ010000069.1:0-2672 GCA_034664965.1 Solirubrobacteraceae bacterium
GTGCGAACTCTGTGAGCGTGTCGGCGATGGCGGCCTCATCGCCGAGTGCCTTGAACCCACAAAGAGCGTCGCCAAGGTGTGCTCGTGCAGCCGGGGCGTCACCGCGGCGACGGGCGATCTCGGCGAGCATCGCGACGGCGACCGCCTGATTGAAGTCGTGGCCGGCTCCTCGAAAGGCCAAAAGCGCTCGTTCGTAATACGACTGCGCCTCGTCGAGCTGGTCACGTGTGAGCGCGAGTAGTCCAAGAGACGCGAGGATCCGCGCCCCACCCCCGACCGCAAGGCCTCGCTCAAGAAGGGCCTGCGCTTCATCGAGGTCGCCCTCGTCAGTTGCGATATCGGCGAGATCCGCAAGCGTGTGTGCCGCTGCTAGATCGCCGTGTCGGACGCGGATGCGATTTCCGGATGCTGTGGTTACCCGGAGGTTTTCGTGCATTAACGATTTGGCGCGATCAATCTCGCCCGCGAAGCGGCAGATCGCGGCCGCCCCGATCAACAGCGGCACGAGCAACTCGGGGTCGAGCGCCCGCCGGTGAGCGAGGGCGACGTCCACCCACCTCATCCCTTCCTGCAGCTGTCCGCGGTGGAGCCAGAGCCGGCAGAGGTCCGCGACTGCAAGGGCGAGGCGGCCGACCTCGCCGGACTCCTCAGCCCAAGACAATGCGGCAAGCAGGTTCGCATGCTCAGCCGCAAGCCGTTCAATCTCCGCAGTCATGTCGAGCTCGGTCCCGAACACCTCGCCGACGAGCCCGAAGTAGAACTCGGCATGGCGGCGGACTACATCGACCTCACCGCCCGCGACACGCCGCTCGACCGCGTACTCACGGATGGTCTCGAGCATCCAGTACCGAGCCTCCCCGTCGAAATCGACACGACGCCGCATCAGACTCTTTTCCAGGAGTGAGCTGATCACGTCGAAGACAGTGATCGAAACGTCGCCGTCAGGGTCGCAGACTGCCTCGGCAGCATCAAGCCGACAACCGTCGGGGAAAACTGACAGTTGCGCGAACAACGCCTTTTCCGACCTATCAAGCAGGTCATAGCTCCAGTCGATTGTCGCGCGCAACGTACGCTGACGCTCCTCAACATCCCGGTCGCCGCCGGTCAGGAGCGCAAGTCGCTCATCGAGGCGGCCCAGCAGCGCGTGTGGCGGCAGCGCGTTCGTGCGCGCGGCCGCAAGCTCGATCGCCAGCGGCAAGCCGTCCAGACGCGCGCAGATCCCGGCCACGGCAGACGCATTCGTCTCGTCAAGCACGAACTCTCCGCTGGCCGCCTCAGCACGTGCGGCGAAGAGCGCGATCGACTCGGTCGCAAGCAAGTCATGCACGTCCAGGTCAGGATCAGCGACGGTCAAGGACGGTACCGAATACATGCGTTCGCCGCGCAGCCGCAGCCTTTCGCGACTGGTCACGAGCAGGTTGAGCCGTCCGCAGCGTTGCAGCAGGGCCGACACGTCGGCGGCCGCCCCCAGGAGGTGCTCGAAGTTGTCGAGCACCAGCAACATCGCCTTCTGCTCGAGATAGAAAGCCAGCGTGTCGGCCAGCCGCTCGCCGGCCACCTCGCGGAGGCCGAGCGTCTGGGCTGTCGTCGAGACGACCAACGCCGGGTCACGGATGGGCGCGAGCGAGATGAAGAACGCGCCGCTCGGGAACTCCTCGAGCAGCTCGGCGGCGGCTTGGAGTGCAAGCCGCGTCTTGCCAGTACCGCCCGGCCCGGTCAGCGTCACCAACCGCGTGTCGCCGTCCCGTAGCAGCGCGATGACCTCCGCCAGCTCCCGCTCGCGGCCGATCAGCGCATTCGGCTGCACTGGCAGGTTCGTCGGCCGGTCCCCCAGCGTCTTCAACGCCGGGAAGTCGGACGGCAACCCCTCGATCACCAACTGATACAGCGGTTCGGGCTGCAGAAGATCCTTCAACCGGTGCTCACCCAACGAAACCATGTCTTCGCCATCCAGCAGTCGTTGCGTCGCCGCCGACAGCAACACCTGCCCACCGTGACCTGCAGCCATGACTCGGGCTGCCTTGTGCACATCGATCCCCACGTATTTCGGCGGCGCGGCTAGCGGCTCACCCGAATGGATGCCGATCCGAACCCGGATCTCCTGCCCGTCCGGCCACTCTGCATCTGTGAGCGCCTGCTGGCTCTCCCCCGCCGCCAGCGCCGCATCTTCCGCCCGCGCGAAGGCCACAAAGAACGCATCTCCCTCGCAGTCCACCTCGTAGCCGCCGTGCCGCCGGAATATCTTCCGCAGGAGCCGCCGATGCAGATCGAGCGCATCCCGGTAGCGCTCTGGCCCCAGCCGCTCCAGCAGCCGCGTCGACCCCTCGATATCGGAGAACAACAACGTCACCGTTCCCGTGGGCTGCACCGCCATCCGCCAACTATCGCGCTCCGCAGTGATCCCGCCTAGAGGTCCCTCTGCCTGCGAGAATCCTCTCACCGCGGGCCGCCGGGTTCCTCCGTAAGGGGGCGCTCAAGCGCGAATCTCGACGAGGTGTCGAACGAGGGTTTGATCCCCGTCGCTCCCGTCTCTCGAAGCGCCTACAAATCCCAACTTGCTGGGCACGAAAAGCTGCGCTGGAATCAAGCGTTTACGCTGTGGCCCTCACCCGGTTGTCGCTTTGCCACCGGTCGCAGCACGGCGCTCCAAAACGGTCCATCGGTGCAGGGCG
>JAXDGQ010000070.1:0-6736 GCA_034664965.1 Solirubrobacteraceae bacterium
AGCAGCAGCATCAAGCGGCGCTGGTTGGGGTCCGCCGAGGCCGTCGCCACGAGCGTCGAGAAGATCTGCGAGCCGACGTACAGCACGATCAGCACGATCAGCGCCGCCCCCGTCGCCTTTTCGGTGATGTCCGGCAGGAACAGGAACTTCGCCGAGAGCGGCGCCACCACGTCGCAGCTGATTTCCGACAGCCCTGTGAGGTGTTTACCGGCGAGGGTCACGGCGTTCGCCGGGATTTCGCTGTTGTGCAGGATCGGGTGTCCCAGCACGCTCGAGAAGTGTTCGCGCAGCTGCTTGCCGCAGATGTCGAGCTTCAGGTCGGTGCGCAGCATGTAGAACAGCGAGATGAACACCGGCAACTGCAGCAGCAGCGGCAGGCACGACGCCAGCGGGTTGATTTTGTTCTCCCGGTAGAACGCCATGATCTCCTGCTGCTGGCGCTGTTTGTCGTCCTTGTACTTCTCTTTCAGCGCCGCGATCTGCGGAGACAGCCGCTGCATCTCCTGCATGCCCTTCAGCTGCCGGTAGGTCAGCGGGACGAGCACCGCCCGGATCAGCACCGTCAGGCCGACGATCGCCAGCCCCCAGCTCCCACCCACGATGTTGTCGTGGATGAACACCATGACCGCCTCGAACGCCTTGATCAGCGGCGAGAACGCGTCCTCGATGACGTTGGTCGCGATGATTGGCATGGGCTCTAAGTGCTCTCGGCGGTGTGGTTAGGCGGGTTGGGGGACTCGAGCACAGGGCGCCCGTCCCTCGCCGCCCGGCGGATGCTCGCCGGCAATCGCCCGCTCAGACGCTCGTGCGGTGGCCGGCAGTGAACACTCGCTGTGCCTCCACGGGATCGTACCCGCCATAGCTCCACGGATTGCACCTGAGCAGGCGCCACGCCGCGAGCACCGCGCCTCTAAGTATGCCGTACTCGCGGACCGCCTCGACCGCATAGCGCGAGCACGTCGGCTCGTACTTGCAGCGCCGTGGAAGCGCCGGCGAGACGAACCGCTGATACACCGTGATCGGCGCAACCGCGACGGCGCGCGCCAGCGCTGCAACGCGCGTGCGGGCAGCCGCGACGGGCGCGGATGACTCCGCGGGCGTCAACCCGGCGCCTCTGTCGCCGGCTCGGCGCTCGGCGCCTGCGCGTCGCGCATCCCGGCCTTGGCGATGAGCTCGCCCAGCGACGCGTCCACGCCGGCCAGGCCGTCGCGCTGCACCAGCTCGGCGGCCGACGGGCGCGCCACGACGACGATGTCCTGGTCGTTTCGCAGTTCCCCCTCCACGCGCGCGAAGGCCTCGCGCAGCATCCGCTTGACGCGGTTGCGCTCGACCGCCCCGCCGACCTTGCGCGAGACCGACAGACCCAGCCGCGGCCGATCAGCCGACGGGTTGGGGAAGGTGTAGAGCACGAGATGCCGGTTGGCGGTCGAGCGTCCCTGCCGGTAGACCCGCTCGAACTCCGCGCTGCGCGACAGGCGACCGCGACTTGACGACCGCGGATTCATCAGCCAACCATCACCCTCAGGTTGAGAGTCGCTTGCGCCCCTTGTCGCGGCGGCGCTTCAGCGTCAGCCGGCCCGCACGCGACTGCATGCGGGAGCGGAACCCGTGCGCGCGGGCTCGCTTGCGCTTCTTTGGCTGGTAGGTGCGCTTCCTCGTCTGTTCGCCGCGTAATGCCCGATTCCTCCGTTGCGCCAGCCGAAAAGGCGGGCGCCGGGGCGGGGCATCGGCGCTCAAGTATAGGACCGTGTGGCGCGCTCCGTAATTTTCACGGCAGTTGCGACCAGCCGATCCAACGCCGCGAGAGGCGTAGGTTATAGTCGCCTGACCGGGGCCCCACGGCCCCCCTCTGAATAGCCGTCGACGTTTTCTTCCGGGAGAGAAGCGGATCCACGCTGCCGTGAACGCCGAGCTCGAGCAAATATGGTCGCACGTGCAAGCCGAGCTTGCGCTGTCCGTCGGCGAGCCCACCTACCAGATCTGGCTGGCGCCGCTGCAAGCGCTGGAGCTCGGGGGCGGGCGCCTGACGCTGCAGGCGCCACCGCAGAGCCGCGGCTGGGTGAGCGACCGCTTCGGGCGCGTGCTCGAGTCCTGCGCCGCGAAGGTCATCGGCGAGGGCACGCTCGTCGACCTCGTCGCCCAGAGCGTCGAGTCCGACAGAGCTGACGGCAGCCGGGTCAGCAGTCGGACCGCTTCACGCGAGGGCGCGAGGGCGCCGACGGCGCCCCGGGGGGGTCGCGTCGCGGGGTGGCTGTCGGCAACCGAGCCCATCGCCGACGCGGCGTCCGGCGGCGATCCGCGCACGGGGCCGCTCGGCAATCCGAAGCTGACCTTCGAGCAGTTCGTCATCGGCGACTGCAACCGGCTCGCGCACGCCGCGGCGCTGACCGTCGCCGAGCTCCCCGCGCAGGCCTACAACCCGCTGTTCATCTGCGGGCCCCCCGGCGTCGGCAAGACGCACCTGCTCAGCTCGATCGCCACGCTGCTGCTCGCCCACAGCCCCGGTCTCACCGTGCGCTGCACGACCGGCGAGGCCTTCACCAACGACTTCCTGGACTCGCTCAGCGCGCGTCGCACCGACGCCTTCAAGGCGCGCTTTCGCGATGTCGACGTGCTGCTGCTCGACGACGTCCAGTTCCTCGAGCGCAAGGCCAAGACCGAGGAGGAGTTCTTTCACACCTTCAACGCGCTGCACGACGGCGGGCGCCAGATCGTCGTCACCTCCGACCGCCCACCGCACGACCTGCGGGCGCTGGAGGATCGCCTGCGCGAGCGCTTCGAGGCCGGGCTCGTCGCCGACGTGCAGCCGCCAGATCTCGCGACGCGCCTGGCCATCCTGCGCAAGCGAGCCCACCACGACGGCGTCGAGGTCGGCGACGATCTCGCCCTGCAGGTGATCGCCGAGCGCATCGAGAACAACGTCCGCGCGCTCGAGGGGGCGCTGATCCGCGTCGTCGCCTTCAGCTCGCTGACCAACAGGCCGCTCACCGCAGAGCTCGCCCGCGAGGTGCTCCGCACGCTTTACCCCCGCGCCCCGTCCGCGTCGCCGGCCAAGCCCAGCTCGGTGCTCGAGATCCAGGCGGCCGTCGGCGAGCACTTCGGCCTGGCGCCCGGAGAGCTGCTGTCGAGCGCGCGCGCCCCGCGCATCTCCTGGCCGCGCCAGGTGGCGATGTACCTCGCCCGCGAGCTCACCGGCGAATCGCTGCCGGCCATCGGCAGGCACTTCGGCGGGCGCGACCACACCACCGTGCTTCACGCATGTCGGCGCACCGCCGCGCGCATCGCCGCCGACGAGCAGGCGCGCAAGGCTGTGGAGGAGCTGTGCCGCAGCCTGCACGCGACGCGCCCGTGACCCCGCACGACCGCGCAGCCTGAGAGACTGCTCTGCGCTGTCCACAGCGCCGTCCACCGGCTCAACGCAGCAAACTCCAGCCCCCAAGCCCTAAACACATATCCACAGCACCTACTGACTACTTTCTTCTCTCTAGACATCACATGAAGCTTTCCCTCCCCACCTCAGAGCTGTTGAACCAGCTGCAGACCGTCACCCGCGTGGCGTCCACGCGAAGCGCAGTACAGGCACTGTCCGGGGTGATGATCTCCGTCGCCGAGGACTCGCCGCCGGAGCTGCGCGCCACTGACATGGAGATCGGCCTGCGCGTACCGCTGAAGGCCGAGACCAGCCGGCCGGGAAGCGTGGTCCTCCCCGCCCGCCTACTGCTCGACGTCGTCCGCTCGCTGCCAGCGCCCGAGGTCTCGCTCGAGCTGCGCAGCGCCGAGCAGGACGTCGAGCTGATCTCCGGTCCGGCCACCTTTCACCTGCGGACGCTGCGCGCAGAGGACTTCCCGACGCTTCCCGAGCCGTCACCCGAGACGCGCGTGGCTCTGCCCGTCGACGCGTTCGTCGCGACCATCTCGCGCGTCGCCCGCTCGGCCTCGCGCGACGAGACCCGACCGGTCCTCACCGGCATCCTCATGTCTGCCTCCGGACAGGAGCTGCGCATGGTCGCCACGGACTCCTACCGCCTGAGCGTCAAGGAGACCGCGCTGGACGCACCGCTGCAGGGAAGCCTCGAGGCGAACATCCCCGCGCGCGCCCTGCAGGAGCTCGCGCGCATCGCCCAGGCTGCGCCCGCCGAGTCGCTCGCCGTCAGCGTCGGGCAGAACCAGGTCGTCTTCGAGCTCGGCGACATCCTGCTGTCCTCGCGGCTGATCGACGGGCAGTTCCCCAACTACCGCCAACTGCTGCCCGAGTCCGTCGAGCACGAGCTGCGCATGGCCAGTGCCGAGCTCACCGACGTCGTCAGGCGCATCAGCCTGCTCGCGCAGAAGAACGCGCCGTTGCGCCTCAGCTTCAGCGAGGGAACACTCACCGTCTCGGCACAGACCCCCGACGTGGGCGAGGCCAGCGAGGCCGTCCCCGTTCCCTTCCGCGGCGAGGCCTTCGAGATCGGCTTCAACCCCGACTTCCTGCGCGACGGCCTGGAGAGCATCGAGTCCGACGAGCTCGTGCTCAAGCTGATCAGCCCGCTGCGCCCCGGGCTGATCGAATCACCCGACTCCGGCGATTTTGTCTATCTCATCATGCCGATTCGTCTCAACGTCTAGGGGCATGTCGTGCGCGTGCTCAGCGTGCAGCTGCGCGACTTTCGCACCTATGCGCGCGCCGACGCCGCGCTCGGCCCCGGACTGACAGTCGTCCACGGACCCAACGGCGCCGGCAAGTCCAATCTGCTGGAGGCCCTCTACTTCGGTTGCACCGGGCGCTCCCCGCGCACGCGCAACGAGCGCGAGCTGATCAGCTTCGGCGCGCAGGCCGCGCGGGTCGTGGTGCGCGGCAGCGACGGGGCGCAGGAGCACGAGCTGAGCGTCGCCTACGGCGCGGGGGGCGACGGCGAGCGCGCGGTCAAGCGCATGACCGCTGACGGCGCCGACGTCGAGCGCCTGCTCGACGTCGACTTCAGACCGCTGCTCAGCGTCTTCGAGCCCGACCGCCTGGAGCTGCTCAAGGGGCCTCCGGCGGTGCGTCGCGCGCACCTCGATCAGGTCGTCGCGGCGATCTGGCCGCTGCGCGCGAGCGACCGCCGCGAGTACTCGCGCGTGCTCGCCCAGCGCAACGCCCTGCTGGCGCGCATCCGCAGCGGACGCGCTTCGCACGCCACGCTCGCCGCCTGGGACCGCGAGCTGGCGACGGCGGCGCTGGCCGTGCGCGAGCACCGCTCCGCGGCCGTCGAGCTGCTGAGCGAGCCGTTCGCCCGCCGCGCCGCGCAGCTCGGCCTCAACGGCGTCGCGGCGCTCGACTACCGCCCGCGCTCGCGCGCCGTCGACGTGGACGAGTTCGTCGCCGAGCTGCAGGCCAAGCTGGCGTCCGATCTCGAGCGCGGCTTCTCCGGGCACGGCCCCCATCGCGACGAGCTCGCGATCGTGCGCGACGGCCGCGAGCTGCGCCTCTACGGCTCCCAGGGCGAGCAGCGCCTGGCCCTGCTGGCGCTGCTGCTGGCCGAGCGGGCGGTGCTCGCGCGAGAACGCCGGCGCACGCCGCTGATGCTGCTCGACGACGTCATGAGCGAGCTCGACTCCCAGCGCCGCGAGCTGCTCGCCGCCGAGCTCGCCGCCGACGGGCAGAGCGTGATCGCGACAACAGACCTCGCTCACGTGCCCGGCGCCGGCGATGCCGGCGTCACGCGCCTGCTCGTCCGCGCCGGGACGATCTCCCAGGAGGCGCTCGCGGCGTGAGAAAACGGGCTCCCCGCTCGCTCTCGCTCGCCCTGGACAGGCTCACCGCCACCCTCGCGCCGGCCACGACGCTGGCCCGGGTGCAGGAGGCGTGGGAGCTCGCCGCCGGCCCCGCCATCGCCTCCGCCGCGCGTCCGACCGCCGAGCGAGATGGCGTGCTCACGGTCACCTGCGAGGCCGCCGTGTGGGCGCAGGAGCTGCAGATGATGGCCGGCGATCTGCTGCCCGCGCTCAACGCCGAGCTGGGCGCCGAGACGGTCCGCGAGCTGCGCTGTCGCGTCGGTTGACGGCGATTGGGCCGGAGTCTTTCGCGGACGCTTGGCCGAGCGGCCGGTCATGACCCTGTTTTCCCTGCAATTTGCAGGGGTTTAGGGTGCTCGCGGTGGCCCGGAACGACACCGCTGCGTGCTATTGTTATGTACACATTTACACCGCCCCGGTCCGCATCCTCAGCGCCGCGGATTCCGGGGCGTTCTGACGTAATCGGAGGCCGATTGGCTACAGGCAGCAACAGCTCTGAGCAGAGCTCAACCAAAGCGAAGAAGGGCGGCGTCAACGACCCGTCGATGATCGACGGGTCGGGCACCTATGACGCGCAGGACATCACCGTCCTGGAAGGTCTCGAGGCGGTCCGCATGCGCCCCGGCATGTACATCGGCTCGACCGGCGTGATGGGCCTGCACCATCTCGTCTACGAGCTCGTC
The DNA here is from genome assembly GCA_034664965.1 of Solirubrobacteraceae bacterium. Classification (GTDB taxonomy): domain Bacteria; phylum Actinomycetota; class Thermoleophilia; order Solirubrobacterales; family Solirubrobacteraceae; genus Palsa-744. The sequence continues at coordinate 6,441 of JAXDGQ010000070.1, forward strand.
GACAACTCCGTCGACGAGGCCCTTGCCGGGTACTGCTCGAAGGTGACGGTGACCGTGCACCCGGACAACTCCGTGACCGAGGAGGACGACGGCCGCGGGATCCCCGTGGCGATCATGGAGAAAGAGGGCCTGCCCGCCGTCCAGGTCGTGCTGACGGTCCTGCACTCCGGCGGGAAGTTCGGCGACGGCGGCGGCTACAAGGTCTCCGGCGGTCTGCACGGCGTCGGCGTGTCGGTCGTCAACGCGCTGTCCGAGCAGCTGCACGTGGAGATCCGCCGCGACGGCCACACCTACAC
>JAXDGQ010000071.1:0-3231 GCA_034664965.1 Solirubrobacteraceae bacterium
GCCAGCAGACCAGCGGCGAGGATCGGTGGCAGCGGCGAGGCCAACGCGTGAAGGTCTGCCCGGCGCGAGGGGATCGCGGCGGCGAACGCTGCGCATGCCGGGCAGTCGCGCAGATGCGCGCGCACGCGCCGGCCGCGAAGGGATCGCCCGTCGCCTTCAGAGACCGTGCGTCGTATCTCCTCACACGCCATCGAGCGCCCCTCGCCAAACTCCAGCAGCGCCTGACGCGCCTCGAAGATCGACTGCTTCGCTGCGCCAACCGACGTCCCGAGCGCGACCGCGATGTCCTCGTGGGAGAGACCGCTCAGCTCGCGCATCACCAACGCACCGCGCTGGCGCTCCGGCAGCTCCTGGAGATCGGCGACAAGCAACGCCAGACGCGCCCGAGCGCCGGCCTGCTCCTCCGCCGACGGCACACCTCGCTCGCGGACCTCGGTGAGCTCGCCAGCGCCGCTGCGCCGGCGAATGACCGAGACAGCCTCGTTGTGGGCGATCCGAAACAGCCACGGACGCAGCGGGGCATCGCGCTGACCGCGTTGCAGCGCCGCAAAGCCTTGGGCGAGAGTCGACTGAAGCGCATCCTGGGCGTCCTGGTCGTCGTGCAGAATCGCGCTGCAGTAGCGGTACAAACGCTGGTGATAGCGCTCGTAGATCGCCGCGAACGCGCGCTCGTTGCCCTTCCCGACCAGACGAGCGAGGCGCTCGTCGCCAAGGAGGCCGAGCGAACGCGGCAACCTCCTCGCGGGTGCCCGCGCAGCCAAGGACGGCTTGTTCATTGCCCATGTGTATCGGCAACGCCCGTAGAGAGCAAAAGTCAGGGGGAAGTGTCGATCGGTGACCGCCTGCAGCCGACAGGTTGGGTCAGCTCAGTCCCGATGCGGATTACCAAGCCCGACTTCGACGAGCGCCTCGTCGGCGTCGGAGAAGCCCTTTCGGTAGACGATCTTCCCGTCTCTCACGACGTACAGCTCAGAGTGTCGCTCATTTATGTCGAGCCCGGCCTTGCTGCGACCGCGCTCCCTTACGAATGCGATCACCCGGTCCTCGCCGGCGTCGATCACGTCTTCGATCTCGACCTCCCACGTCTCCCACATCTCCGACCATCGGCGCACGTGAGCCACCGCCGCCTGGAGGCCGTGAGCGATCTCCCCGTCCGGCAGGTTGGTCCCGTCCCACTCCACATCAGGATCGAAGGCAGCATTGGCCGCCTCGCCGTCGTTGCGCAGGAATGCCGCCCACATACCGCGGACGACCGCAATGTTCGCCTCCGACATAGCGCTTGAGTATCCCCGACAACGACTGGGCGACGTACGACGTAGGCCACCGTGCGGTGGCCTTCGAGGTCTCGGTCGGCCGGTTTGCAGGGCCCTTGCAAGTCCTACGCCCTGGTCGGCCTCGATAGCGGGGGCGGGATTCGAACCCGCGACCTTCGGGTTATGAGCCCGACGAGCTACCAGACTGCTCCACCCCGCGTCGCTACTTATGTTTTAGCAAAATTCGCGTCTGGGACAAGCGCTGCAGGCACGCGTCCGCGCAGCTCAGAAGACGACGGGGCGGCCGTCGCGGAAGAACCCCCCTGTCGGCCCGTCGTCTGGCAGCGTCGCCAGCCAGACGATGCCCGACGCGCCGTCCTCGACCGACTTGCTCGCCCCCATCGGCGCGCCCATGTCGGTCTTGACAAACCCCGGGCACGCCGAGTTGACGAGGAATCCGTCGTCCGTCAGCTCGGTGGCGAGGATGCGCGTGACGGCGTTCAGCGCCGCCTTGGACACGCGGTAGCCGGGCGACCATCCGCCCATCTCGGCCACGCCGCCCATGCCGCTGGACACGTTGACGATCCGCGGATGCGCGCTTTGGCGCAGGAGGTCGAGCAGTGCGATCGTCAGCCGGTAGGCGCCGTAGAAGTTCGTCTGCAGCGTCTGCTCGATCGCCTCGAAGTCCGGTGTCGTCCCCGACACGCCGAAGTCGAGGCCGACGCCGGCGTTGTTGACGAGCACATCCAGCCGGCCCGGATCGACACTCACCGCCGCGGCCGCCGCCTCGACGCTCTTTGGATCGGACACGTCCAGTGCAAGCGAGCGAGCGCTCGCCCCGGTCTCAGCGGCGATCTGCTCGGCGGCTTCGCTCGCCTGATCTCCGTCGCGCGCCGTGACGAGCACGTCATAGCCGCGCCCGGCCAGCTGGAGAGCCACCTCGCGCCCGATTCCCCGGTTCGCTCCTGTCACCAACGCCGTCGCATTGTCTTGCTCGCTCATCGCATGCCTTTCGCTCGTTCTCACGCACAGCCTCTAGCATCCGCCGCGTGCGCGTCGCCGTGGTGGATATCGGAACGAACTCCACCCGGCTGCTGATCGCCGACGTCGACCGTGACAGCCGGAGCCTGCAGGAGCTCGTGCGCCGTTCGCGGGTGACGCGCCTGGGCGAAGGCGTGGACTCCTCCGGCTCGCTCTCGGCGGCGGCGATCGACCGCGTTCTGGAGACGCTCGAGCAATACCGCCGAGAGATGGACGACCATGCCTGCGAGGCCAATCTCGCCGTGCTGACGTCGGCGGTGCGCGACGCCGACAACGGCGAGCAGTTCGCCGCGCGCGTGCGCGTGGATTACGGATTCGACGCACGCGTGCTCAGCGGCGACGAAGAGGCCCAGCTCACCTTTCTAGGGGCCATGTCCGGGCGGGCTGGCAAGGGCGCCCCGGGTGCCCCGCGCACGGACCAGACCGAGCCGACGGTCGTCATCGACGTCGGCGGCGGCTCGACCGAGTTCATCATCGGCACCGGGCTCGAGCCGCAGCTCACCGAGTCGCTCTACATGGGCTGCCTGAGCTTCAGCCTCAAGTATTTTGCCGAAGGCAAGGTCGACAAGCCGCGCATGAAGGCGGCGGAGCTGGCCGCGCGCCAGGAACTCTCGGGCATCGTCCATGCCTACCGCGCCTCGGGATGGGACGAGGCGGTGGGCTCCTCCGGCACTGCGCGCTCGCTGGAGAACATCCTGCGCGAAAACGGCTTCGCCGCGGACGGCCTTACGCGCGAAGGCCTCGAGCGGCTGCGCAGCGTCCTCATCAAGCATGAGAAAGCCGACCCGGATCGCATCGCCGGGCTGCGGCCCAACCGCGCGCCCGTGGTGTTGGGCGGGCTCGCGATCATGAGCGCGGTCTTCGAGGAGCTCGGCATCGAGGCGATGAAGGTGTCGGATGGCGCGCTGCGCCACGGCGTGCTGTACGACCTGCTTGG
>JAXDGQ010000072.1:0-4337 GCA_034664965.1 Solirubrobacteraceae bacterium
AGCGCGCAGGACGAAAGCGGCTCGCGCTGGTCGAGCTCGATGGTTTCCACGGGCAGCTACGTCGTGCGCCACCCAGCCGGGATGTAGTCGCGCGCGGCGACGGGCCCGCGCACGAGAGGCAGCCGCCGCGACGCTCCATCGCCCCTCGATCTCGGCGTCTCGGCGGTCGCGGGACCCGCGGCCCATCCCAGCGCCACCCAAAGCCAGAGTCCCGTCCCAAGCCCCGCCTAGCTTGCTCCTCTCCGACAAAGAGCCACGAGCAGGAGCGCGTAGGGAATGCTGGCGCGGGCACACACGTTCACGATCGAAGGACTGCAGACGCGGCATGTGACAGTCGAGGTCGACGTGCGCGCAGGACTGCCGGCCTTCGCGATCGTCGGACTGGCCGACGCGGCCGTTCGCGAGGCCCGCGAACGCGTGCGCGCAGCGATCCTCAACTCCGGCTATGAGTTCCCGGCGAGGCGGATCGTCGCCAGCCTCGCGCCTGCCGACGTGCCGAAGGTCGGCGCCGCGCTTGATCTCGCGCTGGCGTGCGCGCTGCTCGCGGCCAGCGGCCAGCTCCCGCGCGAGCGATTGGATGGGCACGTGCTGTTTGGCGAGCTCGCGCTCGACGGCGAGGTCCGTGCCTGCCGCGGAACGCTCGCGGTCGCCCAGGCGACCCGCCAGGCCGGGCTCGGCAGGCTGATCCTCGGCGCCTCACGGGCGCGCGAGGCGGGGCTGGTCGAGGATCTCGAGGTGGCGGTCGCCGGGCGCCTGAGCAGCGCGGTGCGCGTGCTCTGCGGCGGCGAGGCAGATCGCCTACTCGCGGGTGCGCCCGATCCCGTCCGGCGCAGCGCCGATGCCGGACCGGATCTGAGCGACGTGCGCGGTCAGCACCACGCCGTGCGGGCACTGGTGATCGCGGCTGCCGGAGGCCACAACCTGCTGCTCAGCGGTCCTCCCGGGACGGGCAAGACGATGCTCGCGCAGCGCGTAGGGTCGATCCTGCCCAGGCTCACCCGGGCGGAGGCGGTGGAGGTCACGCGCATCCGCAGCATCGCCGGTTCGCTCGACGGCGAGCTCGCCAGCGAGCGGCCGTGGCGCGCACCGCATCACTCGATCACGACGGCCGGCCTGATCGGCGGCGCGCGGCGCGACGCGATCGGCGAGGTCGTGCTGGCGCACCACGGTGTGCTGTTCCTGGACGAGCTGTCGGAGTTCGCGCGTCCGGTGCTCGAGGCGCTGCGCCAGCCGCTGGAGGACGGCCGGGTGGCGATCGTCAGAGCCCGGCACTCGACGATCTACCCGGCGCGCTTCATGCTCCTCGCGGCGACCAACCCGTGTCCCTGCGGCTATGCCGGCGCCGGCGAGCGCTGCCGGTGCAGCGAAGCGGAGCTAGCTCGGCACCGGCGCCGGCTCAGCGGCCCGCTGCTCGACCGGATCGACCTGCTCGCACAGCTCGAACGCGACGCGGGAAATGACCTGGGCGCGCCGGCGCAGCTCGACTCGGCACGCGCTCGAGCGCTGGTGATGGCAGCGCGCGAACGCCAGGCGGCGCGCCTGCGCGAGGACGGTGTGACGCTGAACGCGCACATGGACGCATCCGTGCTGCGCCGGCGCGTGACTCTCGACGAGCGCGCCGAGGCGATGCTGCGCAGCGCGTGCGAGCGAGGCATGTTGAGCGCGCGCGGGCAACACCGCGTGCTGCGCGTGGCGCGGACGATCGCCGACCTCAACGAGAGCGCGAGAGTTCGTGCGCGCGACGTCGGCTCAGCGATCGCGCTGCGCGGCGACGCGGGACTGGCGGTCAAACGCGCGGCGTGACCAGCCATGGCGCACTATCTACAGACCTGGGCGCGTGCGGCCGCTGCTTGCGCCGCAGCTGGCTGCTGACACAGCTGAGTGGACCGCTGAACTGCAACTGCCGCGCGGACGGTCGCCTGATCGACCTGCTTGCGCTAGACGACGATGATCTGCTGAAGGCGCTCGCGGGCAGGCGGCGCAGCGAGCTGCGCACCGGTCATGGCCGCTTTCAGTCGGGTCAGCTGGCGCGAGCGGACGGGATCGCGGAGATCTGCCGGCACGATCCCCGTTACCCGGGCGCCCTGCTCGTGTCGGCGGCTCCTAGGATGCTGTTCGCGACCGGCGGCCTGGACCGGCTCGCGCGCCTGACGGCACTGCCGGTGGTGGCGATCGTCGGCACCGCGAAGGCCACCGATTACGGGCTCGAGATCGCCGGGGACCTGGCGCGCGGGCTGGCGGCGAGCGGGGTCACGGTCGCGGGCGAGCTCGCGGACGGGATCGCCCTGGCCGGGCTGGCGGGTGCACTGGAGGGCGGCGGAGCGCCGGTGGCCGTGCTGGGCCGCGGGCTGGACGTGGCCGCGCCGGCCCGCAGTCGCCCACTGCTGGCTCGGATCAAGCGCGATGGTGCGGCGGTCAGCGAGCTGCCCAGCCGGACCCCTGCGCTGCGCTGGGCCGGGGCGGCGGCGACGCGCATCGTCGCATCGCTGGCGGCTGCGACGGTCGTCGTCGAGGCCGACGACAGCGCGCGCGAGCTGGCGGGAGCGGGCATAGCGCATGCCCTCGGGAGAACGGTCGCGGCGGTTCCCGGCCGTGTCACCTCGCGCGCTTCGCTCGGAAGCCACGCGCTGCTGCGCGAGGGGGCGCGCCTGGTCAGGGGACCGGGCGATGTGCTCGATCTCCTCTGCGACGCCGCCCGTCTGCAACCCTCGCCCGATCGACTGGCCCACCTGGACGGGCGGCTGCGGACCATGCTGGAGAGCGTCGGCGCGGGGATCGATACGCCGCAGAAGCTGATCGGCGACGGCAGTGATCCCGGAGAGGTCCTGCAGGCGCTGAGCGAGCTCGAGCTGATGGGTCTGCTGGCTCGCGGCGACGGCGGCCGGTACGTGTCGCGAACCGCCATTGCCGGGCGGATCGTGCGCTAGGGTCTGAGCAGTCAGATGGAGCCCTGACGCGAGCCCGCCGGCGTGGCGAGCCCCGAACCGCCCGCCGGGACAAAAGGGCTGATGGCCCCTTTCGCGAAGTCTTTGCGCAAACCCGCGAGAGGAGCAGCCGAGCAGATGCCGCATCTGGACCGACGTGAGATCGCCGCGATCTTCCTTGGCGGGGCGATCGGCTCGCTGCTGCGCGTGTGGCTTGCGCGCACGTTCTCGACTGGTGTCGCAGAGTGGCCGTGGGCGACGTTTGCGATCAACGTCAGCGGGTCCTTCGCGCTGGCCTGCCTGGCCACGGGCCTGCGGCGGCGTGCGCGGCGGTCCTACCTGGGCCCGCTGCTCGGCGTGGGCTTCTGCGGCGCATACACGACCTTCTCGACGATGCAGCTCGAGATCGTGCAGATGGCCGACCACGGCGACTATGGCTTGGCGGGCGCCTACGCGCTGGCGAGCGTGCTCGGCGGTTACCTGGCGATCTGCGCCGGAACGGCGCTGCTACGCCGATCGCAGGTCGTCGCATGAGCGTCTGGACCTGGTTCGGCGTAGCGCTGCTCGGGGGAGTCGGGACGGCAGCTCGCTTCTTCGTCGTGGCGCTGGTGTCGTCACGTACCGGCGGCAGCCCGCCGCTCGGCGTGCTCGCGGTGAACGCGAGCGGCTCGCTGCTGCTCGGATTGCTTGCCGGTCTGACGGTGGGCGCAAGCCTGCTCGTGTTGGCGGGCTCGGCGACGCTTGGCTCCTACACGACCTTCTCCACCTGGATGCTCGAGACACAGCGACTCGCCGAGGACGCTCGGCGGTGGGCGGCGGTGGCCAACGTGCTCGTCAGCCTGCTCGTCGGCGTCGCAGCGATAGTCCTCGGGCGCAAGATCGGCGCGCAGCTGGGCTAAGCTCGGGCGGCATGCGCGGGGATCTGGCGGAGTAGGCGATGTCGCAGGAGAACGTGGAGATCGTGCGAAACGCCTTCCAGACCTTTGGTGCGCAGGGAATCGATGCCGCGCTCCCGTTCTTCTCTCCCGATTTCGTCTGGTACCCGACCGATCGTTGGTTGGACGCCTCCGCCTACCGTGGGCATGACGGCATGCGAAGGCTCTCGGCGGCCTTTTCCGAGAACTTCGATGACTTCCGCTATGCCATCCACGACATCCGCGACGCCCAAGATCGCGTTGTCGCGCTTGCTGACATGACCGGACGGATCAAGGACTCGGGGGCCGAGGTCAGTCAACGACTTGGCTTCGTGATTTCGGGCTTCCGCGACGGAGCGTTCCGTGAGGTTCGCGCATTTGCCAGTTGGTCCGAGGCCCTCAAAGCCGTGGGCCTGACGGAGTAGGCGACGTCGCAGGAGAACATCGAGGTGGTGTGCGAGCCCTACGCGGATCATGCGATCACCGCAGCGGCGAGCGG
>JAXDGQ010000073.1:0-8272 GCA_034664965.1 Solirubrobacteraceae bacterium
CGTCGATCACGATGACGTTCTCCACCATCGGCGCCGCGGCCTTGGCCTCGAGCACCGCAGCCAGGTACTGCTGCTCGCAGATCACCGTCTTTGCTTCGGCGTCTGACAGCAGATATCCGATCTGCTCAGGCGAGTAGGTGTTGTAGATCGAAAACGGGGTCGCGCCGAGCATCATCGCCGCGAGATCGCAGAGGTGGAACTCGGGCCTGTTGGAGAGCATCAGCGCGACGGTCTCCCCGCGCCCCACGCCCAGCTCGGCCAGGCCGCCCGCGAGCGCGTCGACGCGTGACAGGAGCTCTCCCCAGGTGATCGTGAAGGCGTCCCCCTTCGTACGGATCGCGACCTGGTCGGCGCGCTCGGCGGCCGTGATGCGAAAGGCCTCGGCGACGGTCTGCGCCTCGGCGGCCACGGGCCCCGGGGTCTTCACTTGTGTGACACCGCTCTCCATCTGACGCTCCTCCCGTTTGCACTGCTCCCTCGCGCACGCGCTCCCTCGCGCACGCGCGCCATCGCACGTCAGCATACGCCGGTCCGGCGGTCGCGGCCGGCGCTCGGCCGTCAGCAGCCCCGCGTCGCCCACGCCGATTCCCCTCAGCCCGCGAGCAGCCCCTGGCGGCCCAGGAACTCGACCTGGTCGGCGGCGACGCGCTCGGGGCCATCACCGAGGAACGCGCCGAAGTGGTCATACGGGTAGCGGTGCAGCTCGCCCTTCGGCGCCCGCGCGGCGAGGCGCTCGACGGCGCGCTTGGATACCGACACGTCGCGCTCGCCCAGGCCCACCCAAAGCGGCGCGCGCAGGCCGCGAGCCTTCGCCAGCGGACGGTGCAGCGAGACCGTCAGGAAGATCGCCGGCGAGATCTCGTTGCGCCACGGCGAGCCCGCCGGGACGCTCGCGCGAAACCCGTCGGCCTCGCCCGGCAGCGTCATCGCCGCGTGCTCTCCGGGCTGGCCGGTAACCGCGACGAGGTTGTGCCGCCCGAACTGGTCGGCGAGGGCCCGCGGGAGCAGCCACGCCGACAGCGCCGGCGGCGTCGCCAGCGCCCGCGCCAGCCCGTCGACCATCGGGCACAGCACGAGCGTCGCCGCGATGCGCGCGTCCGCCGCCGCCGTCTCCACCGCATGGCCGCCGCTGAAGGAGAAGCCCCACAGCGCGATCCGCTCGCCGTCGACGCCGTCGAGCGTTCGTGCGTAGGACACCGCGGCGCGCCAGTCGGCGAGCTGCTCGCGCTTGCGAAAGCGCTGGCGCGGCTCGCCGCCGGAGTCGCCGAGGTGGCGGTGGTCGAACACCAGCGCCGCGATGCCCGCGTCGGCCAGTCGCTCGGCGTAGGCCGCGAGGCCGTCGTGGCGCGTCAGCGAGAAGCCGTGCGCCATCACCACGCAGGCCGTCGGCGCCGTGGCCCGCGGCCGGTACAGCCACGCCGCGCAGTGCGCGTCGCCCGATGCGAATGTGACGTCCGAGCGCTCGATCGTCACAGCCTAGTCGTGCAGCCGTTCGCCCGGCTGGTCGGTCACGGAGGCCGGGCGACGGGTAGGCTGGCGAGCATGATCGTCGTCACCGGCCGCGTGAAGATCGCGGCGGAGAATCGCGAGCGGTTCACCGAGGTCGCGACCGAGATGTGCGCCCGTTCGCGCGAGGAGGACGGGTGCCGGGGATATCGCGTGTACTCGGACCTCGAGCAGGCCGACCGCTACGTGTTCGTCGAGGAATGGGCCGACGACGACGCGCTGCAGCGCCACTTCGCCCAGCCGCACACGGCGGCGTTCATGGGCGGCCTGCTGGGGCTGCTGGCCGAGCCCGCCGACGCGGTGTTTCACACGGTCGTGTCCTCGCGCAAGCTGGACCGCGAGCGCGGCCTCGTCGCGGCCGACTGACCAATGGTTCTCCGACCGTTGCGCGGTGCCGACGAAGCATATCTTCGGCGCATCCACAACACGCCAGAGGTCGCGCGCTGGTGGGGCGAGCCCGAGGACGCCTTCCCGGCGAGCGACGACCCCGAGTCGACGCGGCTGACGATCGAGCTCGAGGGGCGCGTCGCCGGGATGATCGAGTTCTCAGAGGAGCTCGCGCCCCGCTACCGCCACGCGGCGATCGACCTGTTCCTCGATCCGGCGGTGCACGGCCGCGGTGTCGGGACCGAGGCGGTGCGCCGCGTCGTAGCCCACCTGATCGCCGAGCGCGGACATCACCGCATCACGATCGACCCCGCGACTGCCAACGCCATTGCGATCCGCACGTATGAAAAGGCCGGGTTCAAGCCCGTCGGGGTGATGCGCCGCTACGAGCGCGAGGCCGACGGGGTCGGCTGGCACGACGCCCTGCTGATGGACCTGATCGCCGGCGAGGAGCTGCTCGGCGACGTGGCCGGCACCGCCGAGCCGCTCTCCGGGGCATAGACTGCCGCGCGTGGAGTTCCGCACGATCTCCGGCGGTGGCCAGCCGTTCGTCGTCTCGCAGGAGGGCGAGGGACCGGACATCGTGCTCGTGCACGGCTTCCCCGATACACCGCACTCGTTCGCCGAACTGCAGGGCGAGCTGGTGCGCGCCGGATGGCGCGTCACCGTGCCGTGGCTGCGCGGCTATCAGGCGGACACGATCGTTCCCGGTCGCTCCTACGACTTCGAGACGCTCGGCCGCGACGGGCTCGCGCTGCTCGACGCGATCGGCGCCCAGCGCGCGGTGGTCGTCGGACATGACTGGGGTGCGCTGATGGCCTACGTGATGGCGACGCTGGCGCCCGAGCGCACGCGCGCCCTCGTGACGATCGCGATCCCGCATCCGAGCCTGCTCAAGCGCACGCCGGCATCGCTGTTCGCCGCGCGTCACTTCCTCGAATTGAAGCTCCCGTGGGCCGCGCGCAGCGTCAAGCGCGGCGACTTCGCCTACCTCGACAAGCTGTATCGCCGCTGGGCGCCCAACTGGTCGGGCCCCGAGCGCGACGCCTGTCTGCGCGAGATCAAGCAGGCGCTGTCCAGCGACGCGACGCTGAACGGAGCGATCGACTACTACCGCGCGCTGCCGCTCGGCGGCTCGAAGCTGCTCGACCAGCCGCCCGCGGTGAAGAACCTCGCCATCGGGGGAACGGCCGACATCGTGGATGTGGAGCTGTACAGATCGACGCCCGAGCTGTTTCCCGCGCCGAGCAGGGCGCTGATCGTCGACGGGGCGGGGCACTGGCCGCACCGCGAGCAGCCTCGGCTCGTGCTCGGCGAGATCGTCGGCTTCACCGCCGCGCTCTGAGGCTCTCAGCGGCGCTCGCGGCGCTCGCGGTCGCGGTCGGGGATGTCTCTGATGCAACGCCCGCTGCAGTCGCGCGCACCCGCGCGCCCGAGCATGCTTAGATTAGGACGTTGACAGCGACGTGAAACGCCACGACACTGCCAGCACGCGCCCGTAGCTCAGTGGTCAACGGTTCTCTTCGGGGAGCCAAAGAGCAGCGGTCTTTCAAGCCGCAGGCCGCGGGTTCGATTCCCGCCGGGCGCACTTTTTCACCCTGGCGCGGGGCTGGCGATGCGACATATCGGGTTACGTGTTGACATTCCGCGTAAAACATGATTTATATGTCGCAGCGGAAGCAGCGGTTCCGCCCACTCGGAGATAGAGCCAGCCGGGTGGCGAGGGCGACGGCGAGAGGGGCCTGCGCAATGGGTCTTAGCTCAGTTTTCAGGCATCGGGGAGAGGGCAGTCGGCGATGAGGGCGTCCGCCTGCCAGGACCAGCGCATGCTGCGCGCTCTGCACGGACGCTGGCCCTATCGCCGCTCCCATTGCCGCCACGATCTGCACTGGCTGGTGCGCGTACGCGCGCAGAGCCGCTGGTGCTCGACCGGGCGCGCGCATTCGATGTCGGGATTGCCGGCGCATCGCCGGCGACCCTACGGCGCTTGAGGGACGCCGCGGGGTGCTTACCCGGAGAGTCCCGATAGGGACTTCTGGGAGGCAGGCAGGGGCGGGTGGCGGTCCGGGGAGCCACCCGCTCTCGCCGCGTTCTCGACGATCGCCTCGATCAGCTCCGTCCACACCGCGCGCGGCAGGTCGTGGCCCATGCCCTGCACGGTTTTCAGCTTCGCGCCCTTGATCGCGCGCGCCGTCGCCCGTCCGCCCGACGGGCGGATGAGCGGGTCGGCCGTGCCGTGCACGACCAGCGTCGGCGCCACGATCTGGCGCAGCTCGGCGGTTCGCTCGCCGGAGGCCAGGATCGCCGCGAGCTGGCGCCCCGGCCCGGCAGGGTCGTGGTCGCGGTCGTAGCTGATCTGCGCGAGCTCGCGGATCTCCTCGGGCTCCCGCGGGAGGCCAGGCGAGCCGATCGCGGCGAACAGCCGCTCGAAGTGCGCGACGTAGGCATCGCGCCCGGCGGTCGGGCGGCGCAGGAAGAACGGGTACAGGCGCAGCGCCGGCTGGCCGTTGGAGAGGGCGCCCGTGTTGGACATGATCGAGACCAGCGAGCGCACGCGCTCGGGCCGCCGGGCGGCGAGCGTCTGCGCGATCATCCCGCCCATCGACGCGCCGATCACGTGCGCCGGGGCGAGGTCGAGCTCGGCCAGCAGGCGCGACGCGTCGTCGGCCATGTCCGCCAAGCGGTAGTGGGCGGCGCGCTTGGAGCGCAGCAGCAGCTGGCGGACCGTCGGCGGCGGCCCGGGGAGGTGGGTCGAGCGACCGATGTCGCGGTTGTCGAAGCGCACGACGTGAAACCCAGCGGCGGCGAGCTGGCGGCAGAAGTCCTCGTGCCAGGCGACCATCTGCGTGCCCAGGCCCATGATCAGCAGAGCCGTCGGATCGGAGCGATCGCCGAACGTCTCGTAGCAGAGCGTTATGCCGTTGTGCAGGTCGCAGAACTGCTCGTCCATGATCCCGGGACTCTAGCGGGCCGTTCGTCGCTAGGATCGCTGTTGATGAACGAGCGCGAGATCCGCGAGCTGTCGATCGACACGATCCGCGGCCTGGCGATGGACTCCGTGCAGAAGGCCAACGCCGGGCACCCCGGCACGGCGATGGCCCTCGCGCCGCTCGCCTACACGCTGTTCGAGCGCGTTCTGCGCGTCAACCCGCAGGACACCGAGTGGCCCGACCGCGACCGCTTCGTGCTCAGCTCCGGCCACGCGTGCGTGCTGCAGTACGCGGTGCTGCACCTCTGCGGCTACGACCTCAGCCTCGACGACCTCAAGCAGTTCCGCCAGTGGGGCTCGCGCACGCCGGGACACCCCGAGCGCGGCCACACGCCCGGGGTCGAGGTGACGACCGGGCCGCTCGGGCAGGGCGTCGGCAACGCCGTCGGCATGGCGCTCGCCGAGCGCTTCCTGGCCGAGCGCTTCAACCGTCCCGGCCACGAGCTCGTCGACCACCGCACGTATGCGATCTGCTCCGACGGCGACCTGATGGAGGGCATCAGCCAGGAGGCCGCCTCGATCGCCGGGCACTTCGGCCTGGGCAAGCTGACGCTGTGCTACGACGACAACCACATCACGATCGACGGCACGACCGCGATCTCCTTCGACTCAGAGGCCCACACGGCGCGCTTCGAGGCTGAGGGCTGGCACGTGCAGCGGGTAGAGGACGCCGAGGACGTCGACGCGCTGACGCACGCGATCGAGGTCGCGCGCGAACACGAGGAGCGGCCGTCGTTCATCTCGATTCGCTCGCACATCGCCTACCCCGCGCCCCACGCCGTGGACACGGCCAAAGCGCACGGCGCGGCGCTGGGCGAAGAAGAGGTGCGCGCGACCAAGGAAGTGATGGGGTTCGACCCCGACAAGACCTTCTGGGTGGACGAGCGCGTGTACGAGCACATGTCGCTGCGCGACAGCGGCGCGGCGGCGCAGAGCGAGTGGCGCAGCGAGAGCTTGGACCCGTGGCGCGCGGCCTACCCGGAGATGGCCGCCGACTGGGACCTGGCCTGGCAGGGCAAGCTGCGCGATGGCTGGCAGGAGGCGCTGCCGACGTTCAAGGCCGGCGAGGAGATCGCCACGCGCTCGGCCGGGCAGAAGGCGATGGCCGCGTTCGCCGAGTTCGGCCCGACGATGATCGGCGGCGCCGCCGACCTCGTCGAGTCGACCAAGACCGTGTTCGACGGCGGCGGAGAGTTCTCGCGCGTGCACGCCGGGCGCAACGTCCCCTTCGGCATCCGCGAGCACGGCATGGGCGCGATCGTCAACGGGGCCTGCGCGCATGGCGGCATCGTCAAGCCCTACGGCTCGACGTTCCTGATGTTCTCAGACTACATGCGCGGCAGCGTCAGGCTGTCGGCGCTGATGGGACTGCCCGTCGTGTGGGTGTGGACGCACGACTCAGTCGGCCTCGGCGAGGACGGCCCGACGCACCAGCCGATCGAGCACTACGCCTCCCTGCGCGCGATTCCCAACCTGTGGGTGATCCGCCCGGGCGACGCCAACGAGACGGCTGCCGCCTGGCAGGCGGCGCTCGAGCGCGAGGACGGCCCCGTGGCTCTTCTTCTTTCCCGCCAGAACATCCCGACGCTCGACCGCGACGAGGTCGCGAGCGCCGAGCTGCTCGCGCGCGGCGGCTACACGCTGTGGGACTCCGCCGACGGCGCGATGCCCGAGCTGATCCTGATCTCCACGGGCGCCGAGCTGCCGACGACGCTGCACGCTGCGCAGGCGCTCGCCGTAGACGGCGTCAAGGTGCGCGTCGTCTCGATGCCCTGCGTCGAGCTGTTCGAGGCCGAGTCGCAGGACTACCGCGACGAGGTGCTGCCGCCCGCGGTGCGCGCCCGGCTCGCCATCGAGCCCGGGGCGACGATCAGCTGGGGGAAGTGGGTGGGCCTCGACGGCGACGTGCTCGGGCTCGACCGCTTCGGCGCCTCGGCACCCGGGACCACAGTGCTGGAGAAGCTCGGCTTTACGTCTGAGAACATCGCGACCCGCGCACGTGCGCTCCTAGAGCGCACCCCATAAAAAATGAGAACAAGGAGACGAGCCATGTCCTCCGCGCCGCTTGCACCACTACGACTCCTCTCCGCGCTGGGACAAAGCGTGTGGATCGACTTCCTCTCGCGCGAATCGATCCGCGGTGGGCACCTGCAGAAACTGCTCGACGACGACTCAGTCGTCGGTGCCACGTCGAATCCGTCGATCTTCCAGAAGGCGATGGCCTCCGGCGACGCTTATGAGGAGCAGCTGCGCGAACTAGACGAGGACATGGCGATAAAGGACGTCTTCTGGGCGCTCGCCGAGCAGGACATCCGTGACGCCTGCGAGCTGTTCGCGCCGATCTTCCAGGCCGGCAACGGGCGCGACGGCTTCGTCTCGCTCGAGGTCGACCCCGGGCTCGCCTACGACACGCTCGACACCTTCCGCGAAGCGATGCGCCTGCACGAATCGGTCGACCGACCGAACCTGATGGTCAAGATCCCCGCGACCAAGCCCGGCCTGGCGGCGATCGAGGATGTCATCGCCAAGGGCAAATCGATCAACGTCACGCTGATCTTCTCGCTGCAGCGCTACCAGGACGTCGCCGAGTCCTACATCCGCGGCCTGGAGCGCCTCGTCGCCGAGGGCGGCGACCCGACCAAGGTCTTCTCGGTCGCCAGCTTCTTCGTCTCGCGCATAGACACCGAGGCCGACAGGCGCCTGGACGAGATCGGCGGTCACGACGAGCTCAAGGGCAAGCTCGCCGTCGCCAACGCGCGACTGGCCTACCAGACCTACAAGAAGCTGTTTGCCGGCCCGCGCTGGGAGTTCTTGGAGTCAAAGGGCGCGACCCCGCAGCGCGTTCTGTGGGCTTCGACCTCGGTCAAGAACCCCGACTACCCGGACACGATGTACGTCGAGGAGCTGATCGGCCCGGACACCGTCAACACGATGCCCGAGGAGACGATCGAGGCCTACCAGGACCACGGGCACCCGCGCCCGCGCCTGGAGTCCGAGCTCGAACAGGCGCGCAGGCTGTTCGAGCAGCTCGCCGATGCCGGCGTCGACTACAAGGACGTCACCGACACGCTCGAGCGCGAGGGCGTCGAGAAATTCGCCGGCGCCTTCGAAGATCTGTTGCAGTCGCTGGCGCAGAAGCGCTCATCGCTCGTCGCCGTCTGAGAGGGCACGGCCGGTAGTTCGCCGCGACGCGCGACGCCCGGCCGGTCGGCGCGACCGCTCAGGCGTAGGGGATCGGGATCAGGACGGTGATTCGCAGCGGACCCGACGGGAACGCCTCCGCTGTGAACGTGTACGCGCGAAAGCGCTTGCCGCGATAGCTCACCGGTCCGCTCGTGGGGATCGGCCCCGGGGAGAACCCGATCGTGCTCTTGACCAGGCGCGAGCCCA
>JAXDGQ010000074.1:0-9279 GCA_034664965.1 Solirubrobacteraceae bacterium
GGCCACGCGCTGTGCGGCGAGCTGCTGCCTTCGGTCGACCGCGTGCATCGCATCTCGATCGTCCCGCGCGGGCAGGCGCTCGGCTACACGCTGAACCTGCCCGCCGAAGACCGCTACCTGAAGACGCGCGAGGAGCTGCTCGACTACATGACCGTGCTGCTCGGCGGCCGCGCGGCCGAGCAGATCGTGTTCGGCGCGATCACGACAGGCGCCTCGGACGATCTCAAGCGCGTCGCGTCCATCGCGCATCAGATGGTCCACGACTTCGCCATGGGTACGGCCGGAATGGGACGCGCTCCGGACGGCGACGTGCAGCTGTCGGAGACGACGCTGCGCATCCGCGACGAGGAGCGCCAGGACCTCGTCGAGGAGGCCCGGCGCGCGGCGCAGCGGATGATCATCGCCCACCGCGCCGAGCTCGACGCGCTGGCCCACGAGCTGCTCGAGCACGAGGTGCTCGAACGCGACTCGATCGAGCGGATCATGGCCGGCGTGCCGCGCCTCGAGCGCGCCCCGGGCGTCGGCCTGCGCGTCGTCGCCGCGGCGAGCGCCACCGACGCGGTCTCGCAGGAATAGCGCCTTAACGGCGCCGGACCCTGGCACCCGACGCCGCGGTGCGGCGGGTGCGCGCTCGCACAATAGACTGCGGGGCGTGTTCAAGCGGATCGACCACATCGGCGTGGCCGTCGAGCAGATCGAGCCGGCGCTGGCGCTCTATCGCGACGACTTCCAGCTGACGCTCGCCCACCGCGAGGTCGTCGAGGAGCAGGGCGTCGAGGCGGTGCTGCTGGACGTCGGCGAGAACCACGTCGAGCTGCTCGCGCCGCTCGGCGCCGACACGCCCGTGGGGAAGTTCCTCGCCAAGAACGGCCCCGGCCTGCACCACGTCGCCTATCAAGTGCAGGACATCGACGCGACGCTCGGCGCGCTCAAGCGGGCCGGCCTCGCGCTGATCGACGAGCAGCCCCGCATCGGCATCCGCGGCTCGCGCGTCGCCTTCATGCACCCGCGCGCGACCGCCGGCGTGCTCACCGAGCTCGTCGAGCCGGCCGCCGGCGCGGAGTCGCACTGATGGCCGGCAGGCAGCAGATCAGCATCGGCTTCCAGGGCGGACAGGTGCTCTCGCTGCGCGTCAGCGACGACCAGCTCAAGGCACTGCAGAAGGCCCTCGGCAACACCGGCTGGCACGAGCTCGCCAGCGAGGAGGGGCCGGTGCGCCTGGATCTCGGGCAGGTCGTCTACGTGCGCTCAGAGACAGACGACCTCCGAGTCGGCTTCGGCGCCTGACGCGCCGCTGAGCGGGGCGCGCTATGCCGCTTGACGAGCAGCTCCTCCGGCTCGCGCGCACTCGCGGGCATTCGCCCGAGCTGGATCGCGCGGTCTCGCGGTTCACACTGCTCGGCGAGCACGCCGCGTTGTGGTTGGCGATCGGGCTGGTCGGGCAGGCGGTCGATGCGCCGCGGCGCGCTCGCTGGCGGCGGGCGACCGCGACGGTCGCCGGGATGTATGCGCTGAACACGGCGATCAAGCTCGTCGTGCGCCGCCGCCGCCCGCAGCTGGCCGGGCTGGATCCGGTCGTGGCCACGCCGACGACGCTCAGCTTTCCCAGCGCGCACGCCTCCACGGCGTTCGCCGGGGCGCTGGCCTATTCGCGCGCCGGGCTGCCTGCGCCGCCGCTGTACGCCCTCGCTGCCGGGCTCTCCTACTCGCGCCTGTACCTCGGCGTGCACTACCCGTCAGACGTGCTCGCCGGCGCGCTGCTCGGGACCGCCGTCGGGAGCCTGCGCTCGCGCCCGGGCGGCGAAGGAGCCGAAGCGCAGCTCGCCGAGGACCCGCCCGCGCCCGCGCGCAGCAACGGGCATTCGCCGCGCGCGTTCGCCGCGCCGCCGGCACGGGGCGCAGCGTGAGCACGCGCATCGGCATCGTCGGCATGCCCAACGCCGGCAAGTCCTCGCTGTTCAACGCGCTGACCAAAGCCGGCGCAGAGGCTGCCAACTATCCCTTCACGACGATCGAGCCGAACGTCGCCGTCGTGCCCGTGCGCGACGAGCGACTGGAGCAGGTCGCGCAGACCGTCGACTCATCGGAGATCGTCTGGGACACGATCGACTTCCACGACATCGCCGGCCTCGTCGCCGGCGCGCACGAGGGCGAGGGGCTGGGCAACCGCTTTCTCGCGAACATCCGCGAGACCGACGCGATCGTGCACGTCGTGCGCGCGCACGGCGACGAGAACGTCGTGCACCCGGAGGGCAGCGTCGACGCGCTGCGCGACATCGAGACGATCGAGACCGAGCTCGTGCTCGCCGACCTCGAGCAGGCCGAGCGCCGTCTGGAGCGCATCGCCAGGCAGGCGCGCGGCGGCGAGCGCGCGCTGGTCGCCGAGCAGGCGTGGCTGACACGGGTCGTCGGCGAGCTGCAGGCGGGGCGCCCAGCGCGCGGTGTGCCGGTGCCGGTGGAGGCGCCCAACGCGGCGCGCGACCTCGGCTCGCTGACCGCCAAGCCGGTGCTCTTCGTCGCCAATGTGGACGAGGGCAGCGACGAGATCCCCGCCGTGATCGCCGCCCACGCGCAGGCGCAGGGCGCAGGCGCCGTAGCCGTCTCCTCGCGCATCGAGGCCGAGCTGGCCGAGCTGGAGGACGACGACGCGGCGGCCATGCGCGAGGAGCTCGGCGTCAGCGAGTCGGGCCTGCAGCGCGTCGTGCGCGAGGCGTTCTCGCTGCTGCGCCTGATCGCCTTCTTCACGGCCGGCGAGGCCAAGCCCGCGCAGTCGTGGCACCTGCGCCAGGGGCTCACCGCGTGGCATGCCGCCGGCGAGGTCCACTCCGACATCCAGAAGGGCTTCGTGCGCGCCGAGGTGATCGGCTGGCGCGAGCTCGTCGACGCCGGCGGCTACTCCGGCGCGCGCGAGCGCGGCACGCTGCGCCTGGAGGGCCGCGACTACGCGATGTCCGACGGCGACGTGATCACCGTCAAGTTCACGCCCTAGCGACCGCTAGGAGAGCTTGTCGAGACGCTCGGCGAGGCGATTCATGCCCAGCTTGCGCGCCGCGCTCGCTCCGCCGGCGAAGTCCGTCGGGCTGTCCGGCGGCGCCTGCAGGTCGATGCGCTGCAGCGTGGCGATGTGCTTGAAGGTGCGCAGCAGCTCGTCGTTGTCACGCAGCGTCGCCGCCGCGCGCGGGCGCATCTCGTCATCGCCGCGCCGGACCTTGTTCGCGAGCGCGTGCGCCGCGGCGAGCACGTCCTCGAGCGGCCCGTAGCGGCGCAGCAGCTCGGCCGCCGTCTTGGCGCCGATCCCCGGCGCGCCCGGCAGTCCGTCGGAGGGGTCTCCGCGCAGCGCGATGAAGTCGGGCACGAGCCGCGGCTCCACGCCATAGCGCTCGCGCACCTGCGCCGGGCCCAGCTCGGCCGTCTCGCCGCCCTTGCGCAGCTCGAGCGCCGCCACGTGCTCGCTCACCGCCCCGTACAGGTCGCGGTCGCCGGTCATCAGCAGCGCGCGACCGCCGCGCTCCTCCTCGGCGCGCGCGAACGAGAACATCACATCGTCGGCCTCCAGGCTCTCGCTGCCGCTGACCACCCAGCCGAGGCTCGCGAGCAGATCGGGCGCGCGCTGCCACTGCCACGCGAGCTCCGCCGGCATCGGGTCGCGATGTGCGTGGTAGCCCGGGTACAGCTTCACCCGGTAGTCAGCCTCCTCGGCCCCCGTGCACGCGACCACGCAGCGCACCTGCGCCGTCAGGCGCGCATCTAAAAATCCCAAGATCGCATTGACCGTCCCCAGCAGCGCGTTCACCGGCCGACCCTCCGGGCCGACGATCGATTTCGGCAGCGCGAAGTAGGAGCGGTAGAGCAGCCACGGGACGTCTGCCGCGAGCAGCGGCGCGGGTGCGGGCATCCGCGCAGGTTACGGCGGTCAAGTGAGGCGCGCAGACCGCCCCGGCGCCGCGAGTCGCCCTCGCGGCGCCTGCGTCAGCGCCAACCGCGCGCGCGGCGCCTGCGCCTGGCCCGTGCACGCCTACCGGACACGCGCAGCAGCGTGGTCGAGCCCGGTCGCGCGACGGCCGGGAGCGGACCTTGCGCGCGCGAGCTGCTCGGCGCGTAGGTGATCGCCGACGGGGTCGCGCCGGCGCGAGCCGGCGACTCCTCGGAAGCCGGCGGCCGGGCATCCCGCTGGTGCGCGAGGAAGGGCAGCCGACCCGCACCGGCCCGCTCGAAGACGTGCTGAACGGCCGGCGGGCCGGGGAGGATCGCGAACTCGTATCCGCGCCGCCGACACCAGCCGCAGCGGAAGGCGATCACCGCCACGCCAGTGGCGTCGATGTAGGAGAGCTCGCTCAAGTCGAGCGTGATCCCCGGCACCTCCCTTTCGCACAACCTCTCGATCGCGGCCTCCAGCGTGACTGTCGACGCGCGATCCAATTCGCCGAGCAGCACAAGCGTGTGCATCAGAATCCAGCTCCTTTCGCAAAGCGTTCGCGCAGATCTGCGCGGCGCGGATCGGGAGATCCGCGCGCGGACGACTCGCTGCGGGCGGAGCTAGCCCGGGCGGTCTGCGATCAGCGCCAGCGGCGCCAGCCGCCACGACTCGCCGTCGAGTCGCAGCCGGCGCACCGCAGGCGGCGACGCGAGCATCATCAGCGCCGCGAGTGCCAGCACGATCGAAAGGCCCGCCGCCGGCCCGACGACCGCCGCCGGGGAGACACCGCCCGGCGACGGCGTCGGTGCTGGACCGGCGGGCAACGGTGCAGGATGCGCCCCGCGCGCTCGAGACGAAGCGGCGCTTAGTCCGTTCTCCAAGAGCGATGTCGAGGAAGCCTCGCCGGGGCCGCTCGCCAGCGCGCCCCGGACGCCCGGAGCCAGCGCCCAGGCGCTCCAGCGGGCGAAGTCGCGCAGCGCAGGTGGCGTCGCCTCGGCGAGCAGTCGTTCAACGCCGTTTGGCGCGACGCTCGCGAGCGATGCCGAGGCGCGCGTCGCCGACGCCACGGCGAGCGCGAGTGCCGCGGAGGACGGCCGCGAGCGCACGGCGGCCGGCGAGGTCGCCGCGAGCGCATGCTGTTGTGCCGCCGTCGGCGGCTGCGCCAGGCCTGCGCGGCCGATCGTCTGAAGCGTCGCCAGCACAGGGCCTGAAATCGAGCCCGTCAGATGCCCGATGGCGCCGCCCAGGCGGGTGTTCTTGGCAACCGTCGCCGTGAGCGTCGATGCCGTGCCCGCGAGCGTCCGCACGACGTTCGTCGAGCCTGCCGCGCCGGCCACCGCGTGCGTGACGGCGCGCGCGACTTCAGCGGCGCGCGCCGGCGTCAGGTCCCGCACGCCGCCGGGCACCGCCACGGCCCGCAGCGCGCCACCGGCGGTCGCGGTGTGGACGATCGCCTGGACCGCTCCATGGCCTTCGCCGCGCGGCATGTCGCTCACCGCGACGATCCGCTCGCCCGCTTCGCGCGCCACGGTGGTGACGCCCGGGTCGCGGGGTTCGCTCGGCGCTAGGGATGCGACGTTGCTCGCCGGGGCGGCCTGTCGAGGGGGCTGCGGGGCCGCGGTCTGGGCTGCAGCGGCGGGCGGCGGCGCGGGAAGCGCCGCAGCCGCGGCGCTGACCGCGGGGCTCGCCGTGGAGGAGAGCTGCGGCGTGGTGCTCTGCGCGACCGCCGCGAGCGTTGCCCCGGCGGCCCCCGACGCGCTCGCCTGCGCGCACAGCGCCAGCGTGAGCGCGATCGACAGCGCGCACAGCATGGCGCCCGCGAACTTGCCGCGTGGACCGACGAAGTTGCTTTTCAGATCGTGGTGAGCTTCGATCAGCATCGAGGACCGTTGAGTAGGTTTGCCCGCTGCTGCGCGCCTGAAACAACCGGCGTCGTCAAAACGCGCGGCGATCCGTCCGGCCACGGCCCAGCCGAAGCGGCCGGCCTTGCGAGACGCAGCTCAGTCCGGCGCGGGGGTGCCGCCGCTTGTGCCCGCCGTGGCGGCGGCCGCGGAGGGACCGTTGCCCCCCGAGGCATAGGCTGCCGAGGCTTGCGCCAGCGGCACCGGCGCAGCGCCTCCCTGGCTGGTGCTCGCCGGGCCAGGGGCCGCCGCGGGGGCGGGGCTGCTCAGCGGCGACCAGCCGCTGCGATCGGGCTCGGCCTTGACGCTCTGCCCTTCGCGGGTGCTGAAGTACGCCCACTGGCTGTACAGGCCGAGTCGCGCCGCCAGTTCCGCGCCGCTGACCGGCGTGCGCCCGGCCGAGCCGAGCACGTAGGCCGAGACGATCCGCGGCGAGAAGCCGCGCTTGACGACTTCGATGCCCTGGAAGCTGCCGCGCACGAGACCGCGCAGGCGCGACGCCGCGGTCGCGAAGCTGAACGCGAGCTTCCACGCGTGCATGTCGCCGCGCTCGTACGGATCGACCACGCCGCGCAGCCACGGCTGGGGCTGTGAGCCGATGAACGAGTTCTCGATGCTCTCCGTGCGCCCGCCCGAGCTGGCGAAGAAGTAGGTGATCGCAGGGCGGCCCTGATAGGTGATGATCTGCCCGGCTGTCGCCGCCACGGCAGCGTCGGTCTGCGGCGTCTGCGCGGCCACGCCGCGATAGACCTGCGAGCGCGTGTCCGCGTACACGTCAAAGCGCGCCCCCCCGGCGTGCGCGGTCAACGCGTAGGTGCGGCTCGCCACCGCCTGGGCCTCCAGCGCGGCCAGCGGCCAGCTGGCGGACACCTCCGCGGAGACCACGCCGCGCACGTAGGTCTCGAGCGCGATCTTGCGCACCTTGCCGCCCGTCAGCACGCGCACCTGCGCGCCCGCCGCAGCCGTGCCGATCGATGTGCCGGTGTAGTAGTGGGCGAGGATCTGCTGGTAGGAGAAGCCCCGTTCGGCGTAGCCGAGCGCGCCCTGCTGGCTCATGCCGACGCCGTGCCCGGAGCCGCCGCCGGAGATCATCAGATCCGACGCGCGCGCCGCGCTTGCGCACAGCAACAGCGCCGCGAGCGTCGCGGCGACAAGCGTCAGATGGCGGTGGGTGCGGTGGTAGGTTGGTTCGATGGTGAGCGTCCGTGCTCGGCTCGGCGAGGTTGCCCCGACTGCTCGCGTGCACGGGCCGGTCGCCGTGCGCCTACCCTCGATCGGAAGGCGCCAAGCGCCGCCTGAGCGTCGCCCCCGTCAGACGGCCATTCGTTTAGCCGGTGCAACGTTTGCTGCGCCTCGCCCGCGGGAAGCCAAGGGGCGCCCATGAGCTCTCAGACCGCAGCGGCGCCGCAGGAGTCGGCCGTGCTCGACGGGGTCGCCAAGCAGCTGTACATCGGCGGAAGCTGGCGCGACGCCACCGGCGGGGGCACGCTCGCCGTCGAGGACCCTGCGACGGGGCAGACCCTCGTGGAGGTAGCCGATGCGCAGCCCGACGACGCCCTGGCGGCGCTCGCCGCGGCTGCCGACGCGCAGCGGCGGTGGGCCGCGCACCCGCCGCGCGAGCGCGGCGAGATCCTGCGCCGCGCGTTCGAGGCGATCGTCGATCGCAGCGAGGAGCTGTCGCTGCTGATGACGCTGGAGATGGGCAAGGCGCTGGCCGAGTCGCGCGCGGAGATCTCCTACGCCGCGGAGTTCTTTCGCTGGTTCTCCGAGGAGGCCGTGCGCATACACGGCCGCTACATGGTCAACACGACCGGCAAAGGCCGCATCCTCACGATGCGCCAGCCGGTCGGGCCGTGCGTGTTCGTGACGCCGTGGAACTTCCCGACGGCGATGGGCACGCGCAAGATCGCCCCGGCGATCGCCGCCGGCTGCACGATGGTCGTCAAGCCTGCCCAGCAGACGCCGCTGTCGATGCTCGCGCTCGCGCAGATCCTCGAGCAGGCCGGCCTGCCTGCCGGCGTGCTCAACGTGATCACCGCCAAGCGCTCGGGCGAGGTGATCGAACCGCTGCTGAAGGACCCGCGCACGCGCAAGCTGTCCTTCACCGGCTCCACCGAGGTCGGGCGCAGGCTGATCGAACAGTCCGCCGAGCAGATCCTGCGCGTGTCGATGGAGCTCGGCGGCAACGCGCCGTTTCTCGTGTTCGAGGACGCCGACCTCGACGCCGCCGTCGAGGGCGCCATGCTCGCGAAGATGCGCAACGTCGGCGAGGCGTGCACCGCCGCCAATCGCTTCCACGTGCACGAGTCGCTCGCCGACGAGTTCGCGCGGCGGATGGCCGAGCGCATGGGCGCCTTGAAGGTCGGACGCGGCAGCGACCCGGAGACCGACGTCGGTCCGCTGATCGACGAGAACCAGCGCGCCAAGGTGGCCGAGCTGGTGGACGACGCCTCACGGCGCGGCGCGCGCGTGCTGCTCGGCGGCCAGCCGGTCGGCGAGCGCGGCTACTTCTACGCGCCCACCGTGCTCACGGACGTGCCGCAGGACGCGCGCCTGCTCGACGAGGAGATCTTCGGGCCCGTCGCCCCGGTCGCCACGTTCTCATCCGACGATCAGGCCATCGAGGCGGCCAACCGCACCGAGTATGGGCTCGTCGCCTACGTGTACACGCGCGATCTCGATCGCGCCTTCGCCGTGTGCGAGGGGATCGAGACGGGCATGGTCGGTCTCAACCAGGGCGTCGTGTCCAACCCCGCCGCCCCGTTCGGCGGCGTCAAGCAGTCCGGCTTCGGCCGCGAGGGCGGCTTTGAGGGGATCGGCGAGTACCTGGAGACCAAGTACGTGGCGCTGGCGGTCTAGGCGCTCTGAGAGCTCGTCGTGCTTCCGTGCGCGAACAGCGCGCGGGCCAGAGCCTGGACGGCCGCGGTCTTCTCCACGACCCGGTCCAAGCGGCCTTCGCGCGCGTACTCGTGCACGTAGGCCTCCGCCGTGAGGATGATCGCGAAGCCGCCAGCCGCATCGATCTCCACCTCCTGCCCGGCCTGGCGCGCCAGGTACGCGACGCCTTCGACGGTGCGCATCCACTCGGTCAGCGCACGGCTCCGGGCGTCCATCGCGCGGCGCCCTGCGCGGTGCACCTCCACCACGGTCGTGACCGCCACCTCGGGGTGCTCGGCCATCCAGCGGAAGTACGTCGCGATGCCGGCGTCGAGCTTGGCGTCCCACTCGGCAATCTCGGCAGCGGCCTGAAGCGAGGCGGCGATCCGCACGTCGGTCATCTGCCTGTAGGTCTCCAGAAAGCACTCTTCCTTGTCGGCGAAGTGCTTGTAGAAGACAGTGCGCGAGGTCCGCGCGATGCGCACGACGTCGGCGATCGTCGTCTCGACGTAGCCCTGCTCGCTCACGCAGTGCCCCATCGCCCGCAGCAGGCGCTCGTGCTGGCGCGCGCTGACCTCCTCGGGC
>JAXDGQ010000075.1:0-9259 GCA_034664965.1 Solirubrobacteraceae bacterium
TCGATCTGAGACGTGAAGTCAGCCTGACCGGAGACGTTCGGGTGATAGCTTTCTTCAAGCGGGTTGGACTGGCCGTTGAGCCACTCCGAGGAGGAGCAGATCTCGTGCGCGGAGAACGCCGACCGCGCGTCCACGAAGGTGAATTTGTGGGCTTCGGCGCGCGCTTTGACCGCCGCGTCCAGTTTGTCTGCGGTTTCGTTCAGTTTCTTCTCGTTGGAGGAAGTGAGGAAGTTGGCGTTGCACGTCTTGCCTTCGGCCGTGAACAGCCGCGGGTAGCCGAGCACGACGACTTTCGCTGTAGCCGCTTTTGCACGGATGTTGTTGTAGGTCGTGTCGAGCACGCCGGGGAGTTTGTTTGCGATGTAGCTGTTCGCTTCGCTGATCGCGCTCCCGCACGTGAAGTAGTAGAGCGCGCAGTTGAGGATCACGTTGCTGAAGCCCGCATCGTTGCCGCCGATGGTGATCGTCACGAGCGCCGTCGAGGCGCTCAGAGTGCCCAGCTGGTTGCTGTTGACATCGGTCGTCTTCGCCCCGCTGCAGGCCTGGAAGCTCAGCGTGTAGCCCTTCGCGGCCGCGATCTTGGGCCCGTATGCCTGGGGGCTTCGCTTGCAGCTGCCCGATTCGGAGTAGAACACCCGCGTTCCCACACCCGACGAGTACGAGTCCCCGAGCGCCACGTACTGCGACGCCGCTGCGCCAGACGCCGTGGCTGCGAGCGCGCCT
This sequence comes from Solirubrobacteraceae bacterium, assembly GCA_034664965.1. GTDB lineage: Bacteria > Actinomycetota > Thermoleophilia > Solirubrobacterales > Solirubrobacteraceae > Palsa-744. The sequence goes on from JAXDGQ010000075.1 coordinate 724, forward strand.
GCGGCGAGCACCACGATGCCGATGATCCGAGTCAGCTTCCCCATCGTTCTCCCTCTCCTTCGTTAAATGCGCCGGGGGAGCCGATTGCCCCACGCCTCCCCCAAGCGCGGGTCCGGCCTAACCTATCCGCGCGTGATCGCGCGCGTCAACGCCTATTTGCGCGCGCCGTTGTCAGTCGGCTCGTCGAGGTACGACGTTGCCCTCGTTGTCGGCCCCAAGTAGCCTCGAGAGCATCCGACGCCTCGCGCTGATCCCCTCCTCGCTTGTCGCGCTCGCGCTCGCGCCCGCGCCGGCGATCGCGACATCTGCCGACGTGTCCGCCACGCAGGCCTACGTACGCGCCAACTATGCGCTGGTGTCCTCTGCGCACGCCAAGATCGGCCTCGCCGACACGATCCTGCAGTCGCTGCTGCAGCGCGTGCGCAGCGAATGCCCCAAGGTCGCCGCCGGCTCGCCTCAGGACACCGACTCCGAAGCGCTGACCTTCGAGCTCGTCGGCGAGATGAGGCTGGCGGCGACGCGGCCCAACGCGGGCGCTGTCGCCAAGTTCGCGCGCGCGGTCGCGCCGCTGCGCTGGAGCAACGCCAGGCTCACCCAGGCGGTGCGCTCATACTCGCGCCAGCTGCGCAAGCAGTCGCTGCTGGCGGTTCCCGACGTCTGCGCCGAGGTTCGAGCGTGGGTGGCCAGCGGCTTTCATGCGCTGCCCGAAGGGACGCGGCGCTTCAACCTGGCCCTGCCCGACTACGTCGGAATGGGGATGCTGCCCAGCGCGCTCATAGCTCCGTTCGTGACGTCCGGGCAGCGCAGCGTTCTGCAGCGCACGCGACACCTCGAAGACGACATCATCGAATTCGAATCGTTCGCAGTGGAGACCTGGGGCCAGATCATGGACGAGCTCGCGCTGAACCCCTAGCCGGCGCCGACCGGCGCTGCGAGGTCGCGCCCGGCGATCACCCGCGCGATCAGCTGCGCCACGAGCGCTCCGAGGAGCGCGAGCGCGAACGCCGCCGCCACGCCCAGCGGGATGACGAGCACGGCGACGAGGAAGCAGAAGGCCGCAAAGCCGAACGCGCCGCGCAGGAAGCCGCGAAAGAAGGCATCGAGCTGCACCGGCCCCTCGAGCACGAGCAGGAACGCGGCGAGCACCGTGTTGGAGACGGGGAACGGCGTGAGCACGCCGGTCAGCCTCGGCCCGAGGCCGGCCGCCGCGCCGGTCAGGCCCAGGACGAGCAGCGCCGTGGCGACCGCCCGCGCCGGGAGATCCCACGCCGGCAGCGGCCCGATCGGCTCGTCATCGACATGCGGATCGGTCGGCAGCAGGTACGGCGCCACGGCAAACGCCGCCGCCGCGAGCGCGGCCCCGACGCCGGCTGGGATCGAGGTTGTCGAGAAGGCCAGCGCGACGCCCAGGAAGGCGAGCCAACCGGCCGCCACGGCGGCCAGCCAGCCGCGGCCGCGCGCGACCCTGGCGAAGACGACGACGAAGGTCGCCAGCGCGACGAGCCCCAGCAGCGACGCCGCGGCGGCGCGCGCGGCGAAGTGCGCGCCGTGCTCGAGCTCGGTGATCAGCAGGATCGGTCCGGCCACCAGCGGCAGGGCGACCAGCAGGCCCGAGACCTCGTGCCCCCAACGCCGCCCGGCCAGCGACGATCCCACGACGAGCAGCGGCGCGAGCGCGAGCTTGACGATCAACAGCGACATCGGGCAATCCTCGCAGCCGGCCGCTCAGCGGCGCGGGCGTTCGCGCGGCCAGGCCCGGCGAGTCACGATCGCTCCCAGCGGTAGTCGGCGCCGGCCCGCGTGGAGCGCTGCGCGCGGCGCAGCGCGGCGTTGACGATCCACACGATCAGCGCCCCGCCGAGCGTCGAGAAGAAGCCGCCGACGGTGAAGCCCGCGACGATCCTGCTCGTCAGCCACAGCATCAGGGCGTTGATGACCAGCAGCGCCAGGCCAAGCGAGAGGATCACCGCAGGAAGCGTCAAGAAGATGATCGCCGGGCGCACGACGAGGTTGACGACGCCGAGGATCAGCCCCGCCAGCAGCAGCGTGCCGAGGTCCTTGCCGTAGCCGATCGCCGGGATCACGGCGGCGGCGACGAGCAGTGCGACGCAGTTGGACAGCCAGGCGATCAGCAGGCGGGCGACGACGGTACGTGTCATCGGCCCCATCTTCGCACGCGCGAGGATGCGCGCGCTCGCGGCGAGCTAGACCGAGGCCGTCGCGCCTGCCGTCTCGCGCACGAACTCGCGGATAGCCCGCGCGAAGGCCTGCGGCTGGTCGCGCATGATCAGCGTGTAGCTGTCGGCGATCTCCACGAGCCGCGCGTCGGGCAGCAGCGCTGCGAAGCGGCGGCCGTGCTCGGGGCGCTGGACTTTGTCCTCGGGCGTCCACACGACGAGCGCCGGCCGAGTGAACGCGCGCAGGCGTTCGCACACCTCGACCATCTGCCGGCGCCGCCCGCCGGTGACGTACTTGCGCAGGTCGCGCCGCACCGCGCGCTGTCGCTGAAGCGGTGCGAACCAGCGGTCGAGCAGCTCGTCGGGCAGCGGGCGCTTGGCCATCCAGCCGAGGGCGATCGGCAGCCGTCGCAGCGGACGTATGCGCATCGCCTGCATCGTCACGAAGATGCCGCCGGGGACGAACGCCGTCAGGCGGACGTTCTTGCCGGGCAGGCCGGGGGGGTAGTTCTCGAAGGCCTCGCAGGAGGAGATCACCAGGCGCGCGACCCGGGCGGGGTTCTCGCCGGCGAGGACGAGCCCTGCCGCGTGGTCGTTCTGCACGAGCGTCACGTCGTCGAGATCCAGGCGCTCCAGGAGCTCGGCGACCATGCCGGCGAAGCCATGCAGCGACAGGTCGGCATCGGGGTGCATCGCTTTGCGATGCGCTCCGAGCGGCAGCGTCGGCACGACGCAGCGGTGGTCGCCGCGCAGGTCCTCGACCACGGGGTCCCACACCGAGCCGTCCATCACCAGTCCGCCGAGCAGCACGAGCACGGGCCCTTCCCCGCCCGTGTCCTCGTACTCGATCGTTCCCGCCGTCAGCTCGATCTCAGCCATCTGCGCGACTCCCATCTTCGATCGATAATAAATAGATAGATCGCTCTAGTCATGCCGTAACGTATCATCCCGGACATGGCAGCGCAGACAAGGGAGCGGATCGTGAACCGCAGCGCCGAGCTGTTTCGCCGGCAGGGGTTCGCGGGCACCGGCGTAAAGCAGATCGTCGCCGAGGCGAGCGCGCCGTTCGGATCGCTCTACCACTTCTTCCCGGGCGGGAAGGAGCAGCTCGGCGAGGAGGTCATCCGCTGGTCGGGTGCCATCTACGGGCAGCTGCTCGACGCCTTCTTCACGCCCGGTGGGGATCCCGTGGCGGCGACGCGCAACTTCTTCGCCGCCGCCGCCGCGACGGTGCGCGAAAGCGACTACGCCGACGCCTGCCCGATCGCGACGGTCGCGCTGGAGGTATCGAGCACGAGCGAGCCGATGCGCCAGGCGTGCGCCGATGTCTTCAACGGATGGGTCGACGGCGCGACCGAGCGACTGGTCGGATGCGGGCTCTCGCGCAAGCGCTCGCGCGCGCTCGCGTTCTCGATGATCGCGTCGCTGGAGGGAGCGTTCGTGCTGTCGCGCGCGCTGCGCAGCACCGAGCCCATCGAAGTCGCCGGCGCGACCGTCACCGCGGAGGTTCGCGAGGCGATGGCGAAGCGGCGCCAGCGCCAGCGCAGCTGATGGGCGACATCGAGAAGTGGTGGGCCGGCGGCCAGCGCGTGGCGCTCGCATTGGGCGATGAGCAGCGCGAGATCTTCGTGCGGCGCCTTGGCAGCGGCCCGTCGATGACGCTGCTGCACGGCTTCCCGAGCTCGTCGCACGACTGGGCGAAGGTCGCGCCGGCGCTCGCCGAGCGTTACGCGCTGCTGATGCCCGACTTCCTCGGCTTCGGCGCGTCGGAGAAGCCGGCCGAGCACGAATACTCGCTGCACGAGCAGGCCGACCTCGTCGAGGCGCTGTGGGCGCGCGAGGGGATCGAGGCGACGATCCTCGTCGCCCACGACTATGCCGTGTCGGTCACGCAGGAGCTGCTCGCGCGGCGCGCCGAAGGAGAGCTCGCCGTCGATCTGCTCACAGTGCACCTGCTCAACGGCGGGCTCTACCCCGACCTGCACCGGCGCCAGCCGACCCAGACGGCCCTGCTCGATCCCGAGCAGGGCCCGCGGATCGGCGAGCTGATGAACCAAGAGCTGCTCGTGGCAGGCATCGCACCGACGTTCGCCGAGGGCTACGACGCGTCGGGCGACAGCGCGCAGATGTGGCGCGCAATGAGCCGCGACGACGGCCAGCGCATCGGCCACCTGCTGATCGGCTACATCACCGATCGCGAACGCCACGAACAGCGCTGGGTGGCGGCGCTGGAGCAGACCGACGTGCCGCTGCGCTTCGTCTGGGGCATGCTCGATCCCGTGTCGGGGGCGCACATGGCAGAGCGGATCGCCGAGCGACTGCCCGGCGCGCCGATGCTGGCGCTCGCCGAGGTCGCGCACTGGCCGCAGCTGGAAGCGCCGGACACCGTGACCGCTGCGCTGCTTGGCGGCTGACTCAGTCCCGACCGGACGCGGCGTCGACGATGCGTGCGAGCCGCGATGGCCGACCGCTGCGTGCCTCGATGCGATCGGCTTGGCGATACAGCGAGTAGACGCCGCGGATCGCCGCCCAGCGCAGCGGCTCGGGCTCCCAGCGACGGGCGGGCCGGCGCACCACCCATGGCAGCTGCGTGAGCTGCGTGCGCTCGCCCAGCAGCAGGTCGCGCAGCGCGCGTCCGGCGAGGTTCGCCGCGGCGACGCCCTCGCCGACGTAGCCGCCGGCCCAGGCCTGCCCGGTGCTGGCATCGACGCCGATCGACGGACACCAGTCGCGCGAGACCCCGAGCACGCCCGACCAGGCGTGGTCGATCTCCACGCCCTCGAGCGCGGGGAACATGCTCTGCAGCTTGCCGCGCAGGCCGGCGACCGTCGCCGGCGCGGTGTGGCCGTCGCCGTCGGTGCGCGAGCCGAAGCGATAGGGCACGCCGCGACCGCCGATCGCGATGCGCCCGTCGGCGGTGCGTTGCAGATAGACGAACACGTGCGCGGCGTCGTCGAGCACCTCCGCGCCGCGCCATCCGATCTCCTCCCACACGCTCGCCTGCAGCGGCTCGGTGACGATCATCGAGCTGTTCATCGGCACCAGCGCTCGGCGCATGCCGCGCAGCGACGCGGTATAGCCCTCGGTCGCCCGCACGACCCACCTGGCGCGCACCGCCGCCCCGTCGGTGCGCGCTTCGCCGGGGCGCAGCTCGCGAACCGGCGTTCCCTCGTAGATCGTCACGCCGAGGCGCTCGACCGCCTTCGCCAGGCCGGCCACCAGCTTGGCCGGGTGCACGCGCGCGGCATGCGGCGAGAACATCGCCATCCGGGCCCCGGAAACCCGCACCCGCTGCGCCAGCTCGTCGCCGCTCAGCTCGCGCAGATCCTCGTGTGCCACTCCGAGCTCGCGAAGGCGTTTCGCGCGCCCCCGCAGCCGCATCGCCTGCGCGCTGTCGAGCGCCACGGCCAGGTGCCCGCCCTTGACCAGGTCGGCGTCGATGCGCTGCTCGTCGAGCACCCGCGCGATCTCGTCGACGGTCTCGAACATCGCGCGCTGCAGCTCGGCGAAGCCTCCATGGCCGGCCCCTCGCTGATATGCGCGCGGCGGCCCGCTGAAGAAGCCGGTCACCCATCCGCCGTTGCGCCCGGAGGCGCCGAAGCCGCTGCGCTGCGCCTCGAGGATCACGACCCGCAGCTGCGGGCGCGCGCGCTTGAGGTAGTAGGCGGTCCACAGGCCGGTGTAGCCGGCGCCGACGATCGCCACGTCGGCTTCCAACGGGCCTGGCAGTGGCGCGCGCTGCGGCGCAGGCCCTCCGAGCGACCGCCACCAGAAGCCGAGCTCGCCGGTTCGCATCGACCGAGGTTAGTCCGGCTGACGTGCCTCGCGCGGCGGCCCGAGCTCGGCCAGGCGGCGCAGCAGAAGGGCGCGCTCGGCGTCGGCGTGCACGAGCTCCAGCGCGCGCTCATACGCCGCGCGCGCCTCCTGTGGGCGGTCCAGGCGGCGCAGCAGCTCCGCCCGCGTGGCGTGCAGATAGTGGTAGCCGTCCAGATCGAGGCCGTCGACTAGCTCGAGCGCGGACCTCGGCGCTCCCGACTCGGCGAGCGCGACCGCGCGGTTGAGCTCGATCACCGGCGAGCCGGTCAGCGCCGCCAGCCGGCCATACAGAGAGGCGATCGCCGGCCAGTCGCGCTCGGGCGCGGCGTGCAGCGCGGCGATCGCGGCCTGCAGGGCGTAGGGCCCGTCGGGGTCGAGCGCCAGCGCGCGTCGCAGCGACACCCTCCCCTGTGCGATCTCCTCGACGTCCCACAGCGAACGGTCCTGATCGGCGAGCAGCACGACAGCGCCTTCGTGAAAGCGCGCCTCGCGCCGCGCGTGGTGCAGCACCATCAGGGCCAGCAGCGCGTGCGTCTCGGCCTCGTCGGGCATCAGTTCGGCTAGCGCACCGCCCAGGCGGATCGCCTCGGCCGCCAAGTCGTTGCGCCCTCCGTAGCCCTCGTTGAAGATCAGATAGATGACCGCCAGCACCGCGACCAGGCGGTCGGGCAGCAGGTGGTCTGGCGGAACGCGAAAGGGGATGCCCGCCGCCTTGATCTTGTGCTTGGCGCGCACCAGGCGCTTGGCCAGCGTCGGCTCAGCCATCAGGAAGGCGCGCGCGATCTCATCGGTGCGCAGGCCCCCGAGCGTCCTCAGCGTCAGCGCGACCTGGGCGTCGGTCGCCAGCGCCGGGTGACAGCAGGTGAACAGCAGCTCCAGGCGCTCGTCCGGGAAGACGCTCTGCTCCATCGTGTCGTCAGCCGTTTCGGGAACGTCGAGCAGCCTGGTCTTCGCGGCGAGCGTGCGATCGCGGCGGATGCGATCGATCGCGCGGTTGCGCGCGGTCGTGATCAGCCACGCGCCCGGGGTCGCCGGCAGCCCTTCGCGCGGCCAGCGCTCGGCGGCGATCGCGAAGGCCTCCTGGGCGGCTTCCTCGGCGAGGTCGAAGTCGCCGAGGAAGCCGATCAGGGTCGCTAGCACGCGACCCCACTCGTCGTGGAAGACGCGCTCGAGGATCGCTAACGCTCCACCACCGGGCGCACCTCGATCGCGCCGCCCATGCGCCCCGCCGGGATGCGCGCGGCGAGCTCGATCGCCGCGTCGAGGTCGTCTGCCTCGAACAGGTAGTAGCCGCCGATCGCCTCCTTGGTCTCGGCGAACGGCCCGTCGGTCGTCAGCGTGCTGCCGTCCTGCACGCGCACGGTCGTCGCCGTCTCCGGGCCCTGAAGCTCGTGTCCGCCGAGGACGCCCGGCGTCTGCCCAATCGCCATGTACTCGTCGGTGATCGCCTTCTGCTCGTCGGCCGACAGCGCTTCGTAGTCGGCGGCCGTCGCGGAGGTGTAGATCTGCAGCAGGTAGGTCATTTGCTTGCGCTCCTTGATCTTGGTGTTTGCCCCTGTCGCCTCTAGGACGAACGGGATCTCGCAAAAAGGACACCTCGCCCACGCGCCTCGCGCTGGACGCTCCGCTCGGCAACCTCAAGGGCGAGCATAGACCGACGGTTTTTCATGGAGCCGACGCCGGCTCGAGGCTTCGGCGACGCGCCGCGCCGGCGGCTCAGCGGCGGGTCGGCGTCGGCGGGCGCAGAGCATCGATTCCGAGCACGAGCATCCGCCTCCAAGCGCCGGCCTCGAGCTGACCGGCGGCTCGCGTGGCGGCGAACAGCAGCCGCAGGTCGAGCGTCGTGGCGTCGGCTCGCAGCGTCCCTTCCGCGCGCGCCGCCGCCAGCAGCCGCTCGAGCGAGACGACCGTCTCGGCCAGCGCCTCGACGACGGCGGGATGCTCTGAGACCGTCGCCATCGCCTCGCCGAGGACGTCATCTGAGGCCTGACGCTCGGCGAGCATCCACAGCAGGCCGGTGAGCGCCGACCAGCGATCCTCCTCGCCGGCGAGCGCCGCCTCGGCGCCGCGCTCGCTCTCCTGCAGGCGCTCGACGACCAGCGCGGCGAGCAGGTCTCGCTTGGAGGGAAACTGACGGTAGACGCTGCCGACACCGATGCCCGCGGCGGCGGCGACCGCGGGCATCGGCGCGTTCAGACCCTCCAGCGCGAACACCTCTCCCGCGGCGCGCAGCAGGCGCGCTCGCTTCTCGGCGGCGCCGAGAGCCGACCAGGAGCCCTCGGCGCTCGCCCCCTCCTCCAAGACCGGAATGACCATTCCGCTACTCTAGTCCGACGCGCCGGCGGGACGCAAGTTTCCGCCTGCGTGAGACCCGCACCCGCTGACCCCGATCCCCTCTCGCGATGACACCGAGCAACACACCCGAGACGAAACCGGGTGCTTCCCGGCGAACCCATCCCACGCTGATCCTCGCCGCGGGCACGCTGCTCGCCGCCGTCTCCAGCTCGCTGGGCGTGATCATCGTCGCGCGCTTCATCCAGGGA
>JAXDGQ010000076.1:0-2690 GCA_034664965.1 Solirubrobacteraceae bacterium
GGCGAGGACGTGCGCGAGGGCCTGACGGCCGTGATCTCGGTCAAGCTGCGCGATCCCCAGTTCGAGGGCCAGACCAAGACCAAGCTCGGCAACCCCGGCATGGCCGGCTTCGTCGAGTCGATCGTCAACACCGGCCTGGGCGAGTTCCTCGAGGAGAACCCCTCAGAGGCGCGTGCCGTGATCATGAAGTCCGTTCAGGCGCAGCGCGCCCGCGAGGCCGCGCGCAAGGCCCGCGACCTGACGCGGCGCAAGTCCGCCCTGGAGAACTCCACGCTGCCGGGAAAGCTCGCCGACTGCTCGGTCAAGGATCCGTCGCTGGCCGAGCTGTTCGTCGTCGAGGGCGACTCCGCGGGCGGCTCGGCCAAGCAGGGTCGCGACCGCAACACGCAGGCCGTGCTGCCGCTGCGCGGCAAGATCCTCAACGTCGAGAAGTCGCGCATCGACAAGGTGCTGCAGAACACCGAGATCCAGGCGCTGATCACGGCCATCGGCACGGGGGTGCGCGACGAGTTCAACATCGACAACGCCCGCTATCACAAGGTCGTGCTGATGACCGACGCGGACGTCGACGGCGCGCACATCCGCACGCTCGTGCTGACGCTGCTGTTCCGCGAGATGAAAGAGCTGATCGAGGAAGGCTACGTGTACATCGCCAAGCCGCCGCTGTACAAGCTCAAGCAGGGCTCCCGCGAGCGCTACATCGAGAAGGACTCCGAGCTCGAGGAACTCCTGCTGGCGGACAAATGGGAGAAGATCCAGGTCTTCGATCGCTACGGCAAGCAGTTCAAGCTGACAGAGGCGCGCTGGCAGCGCTTCTCGCGCCTGCTCAAGCAGTACGAAGGCTGGTCGCTCTCGCTGCGCGGGCACCACGGGCACGACGTCGTCCAGTTCCTCGAGGAGTCCTCGCTGCTGGGCGAGCAGGTGATGACGCCCGAGGCGGCGGTCGAGCTGCTCAGCCGCGCGGGCCTGGATGGAGAGACGCACGCCACCGAGATGGTCAGCGAGGAGGCGGATGAGATCCGCGTCAAGGCGACCGAGGCGAAGACCGGCTTCGCGCTGACGCATCGCATCAAGCACGCGCTGTTCGACTCGCAGGAGTACCGCCAGCTCGCGCGCGTCCACGGCGAACTGGTCGAGCTGGCCGGGACGCCCGCCTTCGAGGTGACCCTGGCAGACGCGCACGAGGCAGCACCGACGTTCGAGGACCTGCGCCAGGCCGTCATGACGGTCGCGCAGAAGGGCATCAAACTGCAGCGCTTCAAGGGGCTCGGCGAGATGAACGCCGAACAGCTCGGCGAAACGACCATGGCGCCCTCCACCCGCACGCTCGCGCAGGTCACGCTCGACGACGCCTTCGCCGCCGACCGCATCTTCTCCAAGCTGATGGGCGACCAGGTCGAGCCGCGGCGGGAATTCATCGAAGAGAACGCACGGGCCGTCGCAAATCTCGATGTCTAGGCGGGTGAGAAATGGCAGCCACTGACGTGCTCGACGGCGGGAACATCGAACCGCGCGCGCTCGAGGAGGAGATGCGCACCGCGTATCTCGACTACGCGATGTCGGTGATCGTCGGGCGCGCGCTGCCCGACGTGCGCGATGGCCTGAAGCCGGTGCACCGCCGCGTGCTCTACGCGATGAACGAGCTCGGGCTCGGCCCGACCCGCTCCTATGCCAAGTGCGCGAAGATCGTCGGCGAGGTGATGGGCAACTATCACCCGCACGGCGACTCGGCGATCTACGACGCGCTCGTGCGCATGGCGCAGGACTTCTCCATGCGCAACGAACTGGTCGACGGCCAGGGCAACTTCGGCTCGGTCGACGACGACCCGGCCGCCGCCATGCGCTACACGGAGGCGCGCCTGGCGCGCATCGCCACCGAGATGCTGCGCGATCTCGACATGGACACCGTCGACTTCACGCCCAACTACGACGGCTCGCGCCGCGAACCGCTGGTGCTGCCGGCGCGCTTTCCCAACCTGCTGGTCAACGGCTCCTCGGGCATCGCCGTGGGGATGGCCACGAACATCCCGCCGCACAACCTGCGCGAGGTGATCGGCGCGACGATCGCCTTCATCGACGATCCGGAAATCGACGCGGCGGGACTGATGGCGCACGTCAGGGGTCCCGACTTCCCCACCGGCGGGATCATCCTCGGCCACCAGGGGATCCGCGACGCCTACGCGACCGGCCGCGGCCGGGTGCGCATCCAGGCGCGCGCGCACATCGAGCCGCTCAAGCAGGGCAAGGAGGCGATCGTCGTCACCGAGCTGCCGTTCATGGTCAAGAAGGGCGGCGACGGCGGGCTGATCGCGAAGATCGCCGACCTCGTGCACGAGAAACGGATCTCCGAGATCTCCGACCTGCGCGACGAGTCAGACAAGCGCGGCATGCGCCTGGTGATCGAGCTCAAGCGCGACGCGATCCCCAAGGTCGTGCTGAACAAGCTCTACAAGCACACGTCGATGCAGACGACCTTCGGCGTCAACATGGTCGCCCTCGTCGACAACGTCCCGCGCACGCTGAGCCTGCGCGAGGTGATACGCGAGTACGTCGCGCACCAGCGCGAGGTGATCGTCCGCCGCACCAAGCACGAGCTGTCCGAAAAGGAGGCGCGCGCGCACATCCTCGAGGGACTGCTCACGGCGCTCGAGCACCTCGACGCGATCATCGAACTGATCCGCGGCTCGCGC
>JAXDGQ010000077.1:0-6448 GCA_034664965.1 Solirubrobacteraceae bacterium
GGTCGGCAGCGCTTTCACGACCTATATGCTCGGGACGAGCCTAGTCCTAGCCCCCGGCGCGCACCCGGCAAGTCCTCGACGCGCGGCAATCAAAAGATTCGGGCCACCACATCGACGCCGAGGAGCGAAACGTGGTGGCCCGAAAGCGCTTCTCCAAGAGGGACAAACTCTGGAGGAATACGGCAGCTACATACCCTTCGGTACCCGGTCTAAACGTCGCCATTGTTTAGCATCGGTCGTAAGCGGACACCCAATGCAATGGGCAGGGAAGCCCGGAGGGACGGCCGCACTCGGGTACTCATGAAGCGCACAGCCTCTAAGGGGATATGGGGGTCCAAAGGGCGATCTGAGTAGCGAGGAAGGCCACGCGCTCGCGGCGTATCTCCCCCGGTGCGCCGCGAGCCTACTTCGCCGCCCGAGGGGGCCCCGTCCGGCTTACCTATCAGAGCGGGCCGCCGCGCGCTATGGGGTGCCGTAGCATGGCGGCCTGCACGTCGGCGCTGACGCTAGACCTCTAGATACGAGCGGACCACGGACTCCTCGCGGAGTCGTTCCGGCGCGACCATGCCGGTGAACCGCTTCTCCACTTTGGCGGCATCCTGAACCCCCCAAGACAGCCGCTCGATCAGTTGCGAGGCCGCGTGAGGGCTTTCAACGTGCTCAGGCTCAACCCACTCGTTCATCACAACCTCATGCTCGGGGCTATCAGCGACTACCAAGACTCGCGGCATGGTTCTCCCCTTCCCCATTATCGCTTGCGGCCTACGCGTACTGTGTTCCCTGGATCGACACCGCTATGCAGCCATTTGCGAGATTTTCGCAAAGAGCGACAAAGACCCACGTCGCGTCGTGCCGTGACGCGCCGTGAGCCGCCTGGCCTTCTCGACACTCCGGATCGCCCGCTGGTACGGGGCGCACCGCCAGAGAGCGCGCGGTCAGTTGTCGTAGAAGTTGGTCAACCGCTGGATGCGGCCATCAACGCCGAACTCAATGAAGTCTGTCCCCTCGAAGGATTGACCATCGCCGGTCGTCGCGCTCCACCGATACCAGGCGCGGTCACCGAGCATCGCGACATCGGTTGTCGCTGTGATGGTGAGTCCCGGGAGTTCATCCAGCGACGCCGCGATGAAGTCCGACAGCGCTCGCGGTCCGCGTATGCCCTCAGGCACATCCGGGTCGGTATAGAGACCGTCCTCAGCCCATATCTCCCTAAGCGTGTTCAGACGGCGCGCCGCATCAGTCTCGGCCCATGTCTCGTCGTATCGCCGCGCCGTTGCGGCGTGCTCAGATGGCACCATCGCTCCCCTCTCGAAGCAGGGATCGACACTATGCGACCGCGTCAGCGCGGTCAAGCCAATCCGGCTCGTCAGGGCCGACACCCCACCTCGCGCCGCTGGGACCACGCCGGGCGGCACGAGCGTCACGCGGTTCGAATCCCGGTAGCGGTACTGCTCGCGCCCCGTGGATACGGGGCGTTTCGCGTTTTGGGGCCCCGGTGAAAATGCGGGGTGCAAGTCCCGGCCTCGTGGCAACATCAATCTGACGCGAGGTCGAGGAGAGCGCGCTCGCGGTCGTTGTATGACACGTACTTGGTGACCTTGCCGTCGCTGATGTGCAGGAGCGCAGCGCCGTTGCGCTGCATTTGGCTGACATCCAACCCGCTGATCTTGCCTCGCCCGCTCATGTGGTTGAGAACGAAGACACGCTCGTCGTCCAGTTCGCTGCACCCGTCCGCCACGATGCGCGCGTCCTCCCACGCATCCAGGATGCCCTCCAGGGCACCCCCCATCGCGGCCCTACCACGCCAGCTGCCGGGTTCGGGTCCGTCCACGACCACGTACTCGATATCTGCGTCCGCCCACGCGATCGAGCTGAAGTCGCCCCGCCCCCAGTCCGCGTAGATCGAGCGCACAAGGTCCAGGTTCGTCGGGTTCGTTGGAGCGATCATGGATGGATCGGCTCGAGCTGGGACTGCGAGACACAAAGGTCCTTCAGGTCGTCGCCGCGATAGCTGCCGCCACCAACCGCCGCGAACACCGAGTGGATCTCGACTTGTGGATCGGCAGGTGCGACGCACCCCTCGGCGTCAAGCGAGCTGAACGCACCTACGGACCGCCGGTGAAGCTCCACGTTCTCCTGGGAGATCGCGCTACTCCTCAAGTCCCACGGCTTGGAGGGCGGCGGTTCTGCTGACGAAGCTCCTGAGGCGCGATATCTCGCCGCCGCGCGACTCGCCAATCCAGGCCAGGGGAATCGTGACCTCCAGTCCGCTGGAGCGACCTTTGCCGTAGAGCTCACCGGCGGAGAAGACCTGATCGCCGAGGTCGCGGACCTCGTCAAGGCGAACGCGGATCGTCCCCCAGGCGGCGTCGACGTCGGCGAAGTACCGCCGAAGGCCGTCGTGGCCTCGGTAGACGGTCGTCTCGATCAGGGTTGCCAAGTACGGGGCGAACTCGAAGTCGAGCGTGGTCAGCTCGTACAGGGCATCGAGGTTGCTCTCATTGAAGGCCACTACGAAACGACGTACGAGCTCCACGTTCTCCTCGGACATGGCCTACTCCTCAAGCCCCACAGCTTTGCGGGCCGGCTGCTCGTCGTAGAGACTCCTGATCGCGGGCGTTCTTGCCCTCACCGAACGTGAAGATCGTGTAGATGCGGGAGCTGATGCTTGCGCCGCTCATCCCCCCTCGCGCGTTCTCGCGAGCGATGGCAAGCACGGCGTTCCGCTCAGACATAGGCCCCTCGCTTCCGGCATCGCCCGCCCAGTATCCCGCAGACGCCTGTGCGAGGCCGATGAGACGCCGATCTGTTCGACCCCAGCCGAGGAGCACCGAGCTTCGTCCCCCTCGCTCCAGACGTAGGCAGACGGGGAGCCCGCCCATGTCTTACCTGGCTATCGGGCTCCCCGCCCTTTCCGCGCGGACCTTCTCGTTCCCGCTGTCCATCAGAAGAGCCGCTAAACCTAAAATCAGCGACATACGCGCCGCTCGGGTTGGGGATCAGAAACCGCGCTGCCGAGTGAGGATCAGGAAGTAGCGCGACTCTGCCGATACCTCCGCATGAACCTCTTCTCGCTTTTCCGCGAACCCAAGATTGATCGGGAAGCGGCCTTCGAGCAAGCCCTGCGCGAAGCCGTGCCCAAGCACGATCCAGCGCTCCGCCGGTCGGCCCGCGCGCGACGTATCGGACCCAAGCGATCCTGGCAGCCGGCCCGCAGCATCCGCCGTGGGCGGGCTGGATCAGCGTCCAAGCGCGTCTAGCGCAACCCGCAGCGATCTGAGCACCGATGATGGTCCACTGCTAGCGGTGCGCAGGCTCCCCTGGCGCGCCGCGAGCGTTTCCCCTTGGCCGATGCCCTCTGGAAGAGGCCGCCGCAAGCTGCCGAGGATCACACACGTGCGGCTCACCCGAGCTGAGCGGCCGCCATATGTGCTCGCTGGCTCCCCGTCGCGAAACGCCTTCCAGGCATGAAGCCCAAACGGCGAGCCCTCAGACGAGGCAATCATGATCCCGGCGCTGTGGTCCGGCATCACGAAGCCTCAGTGTAGCCAGGGGTCGAGCGCCTTGTCCAGACGCAGCCGCGCAGGCTCGTTCTTGGCGTTCAGACAGAATCGAACAACGCTGGACACGTCCGGGTGATCGGAACCCGGACGTGCCACAGCCTTGCGCGGTCGCCAGGGGTGCCGGCGACCGGAGCCGCGTGTGCGGGCGGCTCAATCTCGTCGTTCCCCTGCCCGGCGCGGGACAAAACCGGGCAAAAAGGCGACGCGCCCGAGCCGGGGGTCCGGGCGCGTCGTGCAATGAGCCGGCGTGACCAGCGGCTCAGGTTGTTGATTCCCGGACCCAGCGCCGCTCAAACCGCGGGCGCCGTGCCGGCTGTGTCCGGTTGGGTGCCTCAAAACCGCCATCGGCTTGACGCGGATCACCGTCCCTGCGAAGGTCCGCCCGCCGCTGAGCGTGGCGTGGCGTCCAGCTTTGGCAGCGCGCGCCCGATTTGATCGATCAGGAGGTTCAGACATCTCTCGCAACAGTCGTATCGCCGTACTCGTCGGTGCCCTCGCAGTGGTCATCGTGGGCTTCGTGGTAGCGGGCGGAGGGAGCTCGGAGAAGGCCGCGCACACAAGCGGCCACGCCTACCTCTACGTCGTCGGCGGGAAGCCGCGGGGTGGTGTTCAGACCCTCACCTACAACAAGGGCCAGCAGGTCGTCTTCACCGTGACCTCAGACGTGGCAGACGAGGTGCACGTCCATGGCTTCAACGTCAAGAGGGAGGTCCCGAAGAACGGGAGCGTCACATTCAGCTTCCCGGCCACCGACCAGGGCGGTCACGTGATCGAGCTCGAGGGTCGCGGCGAGCAGATCGCAAACCTGGAAGTTCGATGACCCGCCGCCGGGCGGTGCTCGGGGTCGCGATCGCGATCGCGATGGCGCTCGTGCTCCCCGCTCCCGCGCTTGCGCACGGGATCGGCGGCAGGAGCGACCTGCCGATACCCCGCTGGCTGTTTGCCTGGGCAGCGGCGGTCGTGTTGATCATCTCCTTCGTCGCGCTGGCGACGCTATGGCCGAAACCGCGCCTGGAGCACGCGCGCGAGCGCGTCGTGCTGCGCTTGCGGCGGATACTCGACCCGATCTGTGGGGCGATCGGGATCGCACTGTTCGCGGTCGTGGTCTACGCGGGCTTCGCCGGCGATCAGGAACTGCCGGGGGCCAACCTCGCGCCGACGTTCATCTATGTGTGGTTCTGGGTCGGTCTGGCGGTTCTCAGCGGGCTCTTCGGAGACGTGTTTCAAGCCTTCAATCCCTGGCGCGCGGTTGCTCGCGTCGTCGGTTGGACCTTGCGCGGGGTGGCCCCTGAGAGCCGCCTGCTCAAGCGGAGCGCCTATCCGCGGTGGCTAGGACGCTGGCCGGCCGTGCTCGGCCTCGTCGGATTTGCCTGGCTCGAGCTGGTCTACGTCGATAAAGACAGTCCCAGAACGCTGGCCTGGCTGTCCGTCGGCTACGCCGTCGTTCAGTTCGCGGGCATGGCTCGTTACGGGATTGAGACCTGGACCTCGCGGGGGGACGCCCTTGCGGTCTACTTCAACCTCTTCTCGCGGCTCTCGCCCCTTCGCTGGTACCGGGATCGGCTGGAGCTTCGCCCCCCACTGGCGGGCGTGACGAGCCTCGAGCCGCTGCCCGGCACCGTAGCGCTGCTCGCGGCGATGATCGGGTCGACGAGCTTCGATGGGTTAGAGCAGGGCTCGTTGTGGATCAACTCGATCGCGCCTGAACTGCAAACCTTCTTCTTCTCCAATTTCGGCCTCGCGGAAAAGGCTCGGGTGTTCGGCCAGGGGCCGGGGGAAAAGGCTGCTGTGGAGCTGAGTGGCACGGTCGGTCTGCTCGCGATGGTGATGATCGTCGGAGGGATCTACCGCCTTGGTGTCCTGGGGATGCACTCAGTCGATCGCCGCGCTGCCACGGGCGTGCTCGCTGGGCGATTCGTGCACACGCTCGTGCCAATCGCGCTGGCCTATGTCGTCGCCCACTATTTCTCGCTGCTCGTCTACGAAGGGCAGGCGATTGGGTACCTGGCATCCGATCCCTTGGGGAACGGCTCGAATATCTTCGGGACAGCCGATTCGCAGGTCGACTTTGGCGTCCTCACCCCCAACTCGATCTGGTACGTGCAGGTCGGGGCCTTGATCCTTGGTCATGTCGCCGGCCTGGCGCTCGCCCACGACCGTGCGCTGGTGCTCTACAGGCGACCACGCGACGCGATCCGCTCGCAGTATTGGATGCTGGTGGTGATGGTCGGGTTCACGAGTCTCGGATTGTGGCTTCTCTCGTCGGCGCGCTGACCACCCGCCATATTCGGCTCTACAGTCTCGCGGGGTTGAGCTGGGTGGCGGCGAGCTAGTACGCGAAGACGCGCACGAGCACAGGGCTGCTCGCGGCAGATCCCACGACGCTGCCCGAGCAGTAGGCAGGGTGCTTGATCCAGTTGGCCCGGATCTGCTTTGTCCAGCGACCGCTGCTGACCGTGGCTTCGCCGCTCGCACCCCCGCTCGCGCGATGGGAGGCGCTGAAGCAGTGCACCGACCACTTGAACTGCAGTTGCGTTTGGGCCGGCTCGGTGACGACCAGCAGAAACGAGCCGGGTGGCCGCACGCGCTGAAACTGGGTTTCGAGCATCGAGCCCGGTGGTGCGCTGTGACGGGCGACGAGCGTGCCGTGGGTGCTGGCGGCGGCGCTCGCGGGGAGCAGCGCGACTGTCACGAGCGCGACGGCCAGCGTGACGAGCCGCATTGGAATCCGCGAGATCACTGGCCTTTAGGCTGGTCGAAGTACGAATCGCAGGGAACGCGGCGGAAATCGCCGCCTCGCAATTACGCGCGTCGCCACCTCCGTGGGTCGCTGAATGGACCGGACCGACTGACGCGGTGATGTTCGAACCACTGCAAACCGGTGA
>JAXDGQ010000078.1:0-4636 GCA_034664965.1 Solirubrobacteraceae bacterium
GCGCGGTCAGCCGCGAGCATGGGCTCGAGGCCGGCAGCAGCGGAGCGGTGTCGCCGGCTTCGCTGGTGGGCGCTGCATCTTTCAGCGAGCCGTCGTGCAGCGAGATCGGCGACGAACCCGAGGCCGCGCCGCTGAGGTAGAGGCGTTTGTATTTCGTTTTCGGCAGCGGAAAGCGGCTGAAGTGTTCCCAGTGATCGCCGTTGATCGAGTACAGGTTCACCTTCGGGGTCAGCTGAACTTCGTTCTTCACTTTCTGAAGCCAGTGGCTGAACCACTCCTGCTTGAGGTTCGGATCCTCCAGCGCCGGTCCCTGGGTCACGTGATAGTGCGGCGACATGATCAGCACGCGGTCGCGGGAGTTGCGCAGCGATTCCCACAGCAGCGGCTCGCCACGCTGGAAGAGGTCCCACCAGCCCCCCTGGATCACAACCGGGACGGTGATCTGGCTCGCGCGGACGACGGGTGAGCGCAGGCGGTAGAAGGGGCCGTCGTAGGAGGCTTCTTCGCCGAGCGACGCGCCGACGAGCTTCAGGCCGGCGAATTCGGCGTTGCCGAGCAGGTGTTCCAGGTAGACCGTCGCGGCTTCCTGCGGATCGGCGCTCAGCGACGACGGCGGCAGGTCGGACAGGCCGTTGACCAGCCCCAGCCACAGGGGCATGAAGCCGGAGTCGAGCGCGCCCCCCTGGAAGGTCACGTCGCGGTAGGCATCGGCCATCGGGATGTCCGCCCACACCGCCTTCACAGCGCGCGGCTTGCCTTCCGCGACGCGCGCCGCGTCGGCCTCGGCGATCAGCAGCGAGGTGATCCCCATGTAGGACTGGCCGGTCGTGGCCACGCCCTGATCAGACCACGGCTGGGCCTGAATCCAGTCGAGCACTTCCTTGTAGTCGTCCTGGGTTCGCTGGCCCCACGAGTCCCACTTGCCGCCGCTGGCGCCGGTGCCGCGATCGTCGAGCACGATCACCGCGAAGCCCTGTTCCGTCAAGCCCGGTTCGTCGCCGGCGATGCCCTGAGAGGCACTGCAGTCCTGGCCCGCCGGATTGGCCGCGTCCTTGTTGTAGCCGGTCGCCGTGAGGACGGCTGGATAGCGGCCAGGCGTCGACGGCAGAAACACGTTCGCCCGCAGCACCGTGCCGTCGCTCATCGTGATCGGCACATTGCACATGCTCACCGAGGCCTGCGCGCTCTCTGCGAGCGCGCCTGCGAGCAGCAGCACGAGCACGACGGACCAGCGCAGGATCAGAGCTCGTGGACGCCGCATGCCTAGCGCCCCACCGTCGTGGTCAGCTCCACGACCTGCTGGAAGGTCGGCCTGTTCTGGAAGGGGAACGGCGGGACCGACACTCCGCTGGCGCTCACGAAGCGGTTCATGTCGAAGCAGCTCGCCTGCGGGTTTTCGGCACAATCACCGTGGCCGTAGATCTGTTGCGGCGTGACCGAGAGCGCTGCCAGCAGCGAGCTCTGCAGCGCCGCCCGGCAGGTTTCGAGCGAGCCGCCGCCGCAGTAGAGCTGCGAGTAAGGCGCTTTCGGCGTGGAGCCGAGCGCGTTTGCCGCGAGCATGTCGCGTAGATCCTTGCTCACGTACCCGTACCAGCCGTCGGCGAAGTCCGGGGCCGACGGTTCGCCCCCGGGGTTCGGCGAGCCAAATTCGAGCATGCCGCGCAGTTCGTCAAAGGCCGTTTCCCCGAGCGCCGGGCGGAACTCGGCTTCCAGCAGTTTCGGCCACCAGGCGTCCATGATCGTGATCGCTTCGTTGTGCTGGTAGGTGCCGGGGCTGGAGATGCTGGTGTTGGTCAGGTCGCGCCGGTGCCCGCCGTCGGAGTACCAGGCGTCGAGCTTGGCGATCGCGCTCTGCAGCTGCGGGTCGCTCGGGCTGCCGAGCGCCTGCTTGAGCGTCGGCCAGAGCTGCACGGAGCGGATGTCCTGTGTCGCGGCCTCGTCCATCGCGCTGACCAGTTGCGCCGGTTCCATCTTTTTGCCGCCCGCGAGGTCGGCTTGGATGAAGTTGCGGATCAGCTGCATGCGATAGACCGAGCCGAAGGCGTACTTGTCATCGGCCGAGGCGAATCGCGGCGCCTGCTTGTTGTTCCAGGACACCAGGAACGTCGGGTCGAGCGCCTGCGGGTGCGCCTGGAAGGGAATCCGCGCGCTGGTGCGCAGCTGCGTGTCGTAGGACTGCCAGTCGTATTCGCCGGTGCCCAGCAGCGGGAAGTCCGGCGAGGTCCTCAGAGCGCGTTCGGGGAACCAGCCAGAAAGAAAGTAGGCGATGTGGTTGGCGTCGACGTAGGACCAGTTGAAGCCGAAGTTGATGTCCGAGACGGCCAGCTGGAACTGCTGCGGGCTCGTCACGAAGCCGGGTTCGTTCAGCTCGGAGAAGCCGACCGCCGAGTCGGCCTCGTGGAAGTAGGTGGTGCGCGCGCTCGCGAACGCCACGTTCTGGCCTTTGACGGTTCCGTGCGCGTAGACGACCCCGTGCACCGTGCGATAGACGGTCAGCGTTTCCGACCCAGGCGGCGTCTGGTCGGAGGCGTTCGGTGTCCACGTGTTGGTCCGTTCGAGCTTTTCCATCGGCAGGCATTCGCCCTTGTAGAGGTAGTGCACTTCGTCCTGGCAGAGGACCTCGGCGAAGGTGTCGATGTTGTCTGCCGTCGCCGTGGTCGCGCTCCATGCGTAGTCGCGGCCGTGACCCAGCTCGACGTACAGGTTCACGCCCGGGAACGCGGCGCCGCGCGCGTCGATACCCGGCCCGTGCAGGTCCTCCTCCATCAGGACCTGCGGGTTGTAGTAGCCGACCTGCGGTCCCATCACGGCGATCGCGTGGCCGTTGGTCGAGTGCTTGGCGTTGACCAGCTCCCAGTTGGACATCAGCGCCGGACCGGAAAGCGCCTCGCGCAGCAGCCCGGAGCCGATCGAGCCGTCGCTGGGGATCGCCACTGGCGCTGGCGTGTCCGTCCTCGCCGCGCCCGCAGGCGCGGGCGTCGCCCCCGAGCCGTCCTGGACGAAACTGACCGAGCCCGGGTCGGGCATCGCCAGGCCCGTTTTCGCAAATGGCGAGCCGGTCTCATAGGGGAAGGCCTTGGCGACGGTCGTCGGCGCCTCGGGGTCGTTCTGCTCGCGAAAGCCCCGCCACGCCTTGCGCCCGGCAGCTTTGCCGAACTTCGCTTCGAAGGCCTGCAGCGTCAGCGCCGAGCGCACCTCCGCGCCACCGCCCTTGCCGAAGATGCCCCCGATCAGCGAGGCCTCGGCGATCACGTCTGTCGGCTTCCATTCCGCCGGCACCTTGCCCAGCGCCGCATACTCGGCCGGCATCTTGTTCGGGTCGATGCGCGCTTCGGCGATGTAGGCGTTGATGCCCGCGCAGAATTCCTGCACGTCTTCGACGACCTGCGTTCCTTTGGCCCCGTACAGCACCGGCGCCTTGTCGAGCTGGAACTGCAGGTCGGCTTCGTTGTACGGCGCGATCGTCCACTGCACCTGGTCCATAGCGCGATTTCCCGCCGAGCCGCCGACGAACGACGACAGTTCCGCTTTGCCGGTATGCCTGAGCACGTCCATCAGAAACAGGCGGTCCTGCGCTCCGGCATAGCCGGCGCCGAACATCACGCCCGCGCGCGTGCTGCCGTAGACGTGCGGGACGCCAAAGCCGCTGTCGCGGTTGATCGTCACGTCCGCGCGCGGGCTCGTCGTGGAGGCCAAGTCGCCTTCTTTGACGCCGAACGTCGCGTCCTTGAAGTAGTCGGCGATCTGCGCATGCGTGAGCGTCGGCGACCCGTGCAGGAGGTTCGCGTACAGAGGAAGCTGGTCGGTGTAGTGCGGCGGGTAGGTGCCGTTGAGCTGAAATTCGGCCAGCTGCTGCGCGTTGTCCAGGCCGTTCTCGCCTGACGGAAGCACGTTGCGAAAGCCCCCGGCGTCGTTCGTGCCGTAGGGCGCAGCCGGCACGGCCGCGGCCGCGGTGGCGGGCAGCGCCGCGAGCGCCCCGCCCGCGATCGCCGCGACCGACCCCGCCGCGAGCAGCCCCGCGGTCGCCCAGGAACGCACAACCTCTCTCACCCTCGCGCTCATCACCCCTCCACGTCACTTGACACCCACCGGCCTGCGGGTGGTGCGATACCCGATGATTACGGTGGCTAAACGCCGGGTAAAGCAGTCGCAGCGGAGGGTTGACATCTGGGCGCGGGCATTGGCTTTGCGCGGGGACGGAGTTAGGGAGGCTTCTTGAGCAGCAGACGTTCGGCTTCGGCGCATGCGCGGTATCGCCGGTTCGCAGCCACCGCAACGGTTTCGGCCTGCGCCTCATTGGGCTTGCTCGGCGCACTGTTCGGCGGCGGCTCGGCGGCCGCAGCCTGCGGCGGATTCGAAGCTCCCTGCTCGCAGGAAACGGCGCAGCAGTTCGGCTATGGCAGCGTGCAGCGCCAGGACACGCCCAACGACCCGACCTACGACCAGGCCGAGCCCGACACGCAACAGCCGCCGGCCAATCGGTCCTCGAACTACTACGCCGAGCGCTTTGACCTGTTCGGCATTCCCTCGCAGCTGACGCCCAACGCCAACTACCTCGCCGGCCAGCACGACGGCAAAACGATGGTCGCCGGCTTCAACGCCGCGGGGGCCTGGAAGGCCGAGCGCGGCCGAACCG
>JAXDGQ010000079.1:0-2735 GCA_034664965.1 Solirubrobacteraceae bacterium
GCCTGGCGGCGTCGAGCTGGCGCGGGGGCGATGATCGGCTCTCGGCGTTCCGGCAGGACAGGAGCACCTTCGAGCCGCTCGAACACCCCCGCTTGCTCGCCACTCGCCAGACATCCACGATCCCTACCGAGACGGCCCCTTACTTGCCCTGCTTGCCGTGGCCGTGGCCCTGATCCTTGGCGGGTTTGGGCTTCTTGCCGGGTGCGGGCGCGTCGGACTGCACGGTCGTCTGGGCCGGGCCGGCGCTCAGCGTCACGCTGACCGTGCTCCCGGGCGAGATGCGACGACTCGCCGCCGGAACCTGGGCGATGATCGACCCGGCCGGAGCCGGGGACGCCTTCGCGCCGGCGACCGTGAGCTCGAGATCTCGCTCGGCGAGCGCCGTGGTAGCCGACGCGACGCTCCGGCCCTCGAGAAGAGGCACGGAGCGAGTCGATCGAGTCACCGACGCCTTCGGACTCGTGGGCGGCGTCGCTGCGGTGGTGCTCGCTGGCCGGGTCGTCGACGGCACACCCGCACCTGTGTCGTCGCGCACGAGCGCGAGCACGCCGACCGCTGCGATGAGAGCGAGCGCCCCGAGAGCGAGCAGCGCGCGGGGGACACGGCGTCTGGGCTTCGCCGGATCGGGGGGATACGCGACCGTTCGGGGCAGGTTCGGTGCCGTCATTGGCAGCGTGACGACCTCGGGATTGAACAGCGTCTGCCCCGGCTCGTCGGCCATCCCCGCGTCGAGCTCGCGATTGAGCGTGGCCGCAGTCGGACGAGACGCAGGATCCTTGGCCAGCAGGCGCAACACGACCTCGGCAAGCTGGGGATCCTCGCTCCGGATCGCTCCCGGCAGCGGTGGAGCCTCGGCGCTCGCGTGCAAGAGACCGGTTGCCAACGGGCTGTCGCCCCGGAAGGGCGGTCGCCCCGCCAACGCCTCGAACAGCACACAGCCCAACCCGTAGATGTCCACCGCCTGCGTCGGCGCCGCGCCGCGGGCGGTCTCGGGCGCCCAGTAGTCCGGGGTCCCGATCACCGCTCCCGCCTGCGTGAGTGGCGCATCGCCATCGACTCGCGCGATGCCGAGATCGCCGATCACCCAGCGCCCGGCCAGCCGCAGGATGTTGCCCGGCTTGATGTCCCGATGGACGATCCCCACCGCGTGCATCGCGACGAGCCCCGCGCTGACGTCACGCGCAAGGACGCGCACTTCGGGAGTCGTCAACGCTCCCTGCCGAAGTCGATCGGCGAGCGATCCATCGGGGCAGTAGTCCGTGACGAGATACGAGTCCGCGGCGTCCGCGGACACGTCGAACACGGCGAGGACGTGGGGATCGGAGACACGCGCCAGCGCGAAGGCCTCGCGCTCGAAGCGCGCCCGCGTCTCGACACCGCCGAGCGCATCCGCACGGAGCCGCTTGACCGCGACATCGCGGCCCAGGCGGAGGTCCCGCGCGCGGTAGACGCGGCCGGCGGCGCCGGATCCGACGAGCTCGTGCAGCTGATAGCGATCACTCAACGTCGTGCGCATCGTCGTCGTCTCTCCGTCCTCGACAGGACCAAGCGCGTGCAAGGAATCCGAAAGCCAGCCTGCGGCGCCCCGTCGCAGGCTAGCGGGCGAGTGAACGGAAGACCGAGAACGCCGGCTTGCGCTTCCCGTTGAAGTACTCGAGCCCGGACTGGAACCCGGCAGCGAAGGGACGGCCGGCGATGTCCTCGTCTCGTACGAGGAACCAGATCAGCATCTTGACGCGGCCCGACTTCGTAAACGCCGACACGGCCTGCCGGAGCTGCGTCGCCTGCTGGGAGAGAGTGACGCCCTGGCGCGTGTCGGGCGGCTTCGTCTGCGCACCGAACTCGGTCACCCAGACGGGCACGCGACGTCCGTGCAACGCCTTGTTGAGCGCCTGGTAGAGCCGCGGCATCCCCTGCACGTCGACGTTGTCGCCGCGGAACGGCGTCGCGTTCTGACGACCGTTGCGGTAGGGATGGTGCGACCACACGTCGAGCGACACCCGCTTCGTGACCAGATCACGCAGGAACGCGAGCGGTGCGAACCCGGGGACGACGGCGCAGGGCCCTCTCCCGTACGGCGCGGTTGCCCCACCCGCGACCTGTTCCGTGATTCCGGCCGATTTGCCGGCAGCGTGCACGCCCGTGTAGATGGCGTTGAGGATGCCGCGGTAGATCGCCGGGGACGCCGGCACCCACGACTTGCCGAAGCAGAACGGGCGACCGACCTGCTGAGTCCTGCCGACGGCGGTCCACTGCGGCCGCAGGTGCGTCTGCAGGTTCGGCTCGTTCCACGCCTCCCAGCGAATGACCCGGGGGAGCGTCGCGCCACTGGCATCGAGGTGGGTGCCGTTGTAGCGGTCGGCCGCCGCGTACGCGAAGTCCTGCAGGTCGCGCAGCCGCCTCGGGGCCTTGACGCCCTTCGCGCCCCCGCCCGCCCACGCAGGCGTCGAGACGATCGTCAGCAGCACGGGGATATGCAGGGCGCTCATCTGCGAGACGACACGGTCGCTCTGCAGCCAGTGGTAGGCGCGATCGTCCGAGTTCCGGGCCTTCGCCGGCCGCCGGCTCGCGGTCTGCGACCAGAAGATCGTGAAGCGGAAGACCTTGGGCGAGAGTGCCTGGATGTCCGGGATCACGGCTGCACCGTTGCCGAGGACCTGCGCGTTGTCTTCGATGCCGAGCAGGAACGGCGCCGACGCTGATGTCGACGCGCCCGCGCCGGGCGCGGATACGCC
>JAXDGQ010000080.1:0-10604 GCA_034664965.1 Solirubrobacteraceae bacterium
TGTCGCGCATCAGTTCGAAGAGCAGCTCGACGGCGGCCTGCACCTTGTTCGGTCGCTGCTGCATGCGCCGCGCGATGTAGATCATGCTCGCGCACGTAGCCAGCGCGGCGAGCACGAGATAGAGCACCGCCTTGTTGATCGAGAAGATCCCGAGGTTCACCCAGTTGTCGAGTTTGAACTCGTTCTGCGGTTCAAACGATTTGTTGCGCACACCGTGCACGCCGTAGATAGCGGCCAGGACGATCACGCCGCCGAGCCACACGCCGCCGAGGATCAGCAGCGTCCGCTTGACGCCACCCTGGCTCTTCTCGGTTGTGGCTCCCCCCTCCGTGGCGTTCATCGCCGCGCAGCACCTGCCTCGGTCGGTGGAGCACCCAACTCGTGGCGGCTCATGAGGGGCGCGCTCTCCCGGGAGTACCCGTCGGCCCCTGCAGCGGGCCCTCGTGCGTCACGAACGACATCACGAAGTACACCGTGAACGCGCCCAGCACGAGCGCGGCGGCCATGATGCCGTCGTCCTTGCCTCCGGCGACGCGCGCGAGGATGATCGCCAGGGCCACAAGCCACACCCGTCCCATCATTCCCGCGACCTGCAGCCCCGCCCGGAGCTTCGCCTCGCCCACGCGGCGGGCGCGCGCGTGGATGAAGCCGGTTCCCGCGCGGGTCAGCAGCCACGCCCCAGCGCCGATCAGGTAGCCGGCGACCGGCAGGTTGCCCACGAGCACGAACGGAGCCGTCGCGAGCACCAGGCACACGTCGAGATAGCGCAGGGTGACCACGTCAGATTGCAGGCCCGGGGGGCCGCCCGTGGCACTGCGTCCACAGGCGGCGCCGGTGGCGCGGCGGGCTTGCCATGAGCACGATCCGGCGATCGCACGCGTTGCGCGCGACGCGCCTGCCGTGTGCGACGAGCACCGGTCCCACGCGGCGGCCGAGCCGGTCGTGGCGCCTGCGGCACTGCCGATCGGCGAGTGCGCGGGCGCGCAGCGTGAAGCGCGGCGTCAGCTTTGCCGGCTCGGGCGAATCGTCGTCGCCGGAGTCGCTCAGGCGCAGTGGGTCGTCATTGGCGTCGAAATCTGGCATGTGCGTGAGCCACCCTACAGACCCGACAGAGAGTCCGCGCGCCGCATTGCGGCGGACTCGTCAAAGCGCCTCTGAACCCGTCTTCCAGAGCGCCTCTAGGGCGTCTGGGGCAGCGCGTTCACTTTACCGTGTCTTGGACTTCGTAACAACTTTGTGACATACGCAACGCCGTTGCGGCGGGCTCGTAGCGCTGCCTGGCGCGGCGCCTGACGCGCAGGCGCGGCAGGGGCAGCCCGCCGAAGATGCGACCGCGCGAGCCGACCAGCAGCACGGAGACCGCCAGCACCGCCAGCCCACCGACGATGTCCAAGAGGAAGTGGTTGCCGGTCGCCAGCACCGCTAGCCCGGTCAGGCTCGGATAGGCGACGGCGAGCACGCGCACGACGGCGCGGTCGCTGGCGCGCCACAGCGCCAGCGTGCACCAGGCCGCCCAGGCGATGTGCAGCGAGGGCATGGCCGCCACCTGGTTGGCGTGCGACGCCAGCGCGCCCGTGTGCCACGACCCGAAGGCGTGGGTTGAGGCCACCACGTCGTTGAAGCCGTCGAGCATCCGCGGTGGCGCGACTGGAAACAGCCAGAAGACGACGAAGCCGAGCACGTTCACGAGCACCAGCGTGTTGCGCAGTGGGCGATACAGGTCGGCGCGGCGCCACCACAGCCAGCCGAGCAATGTCAGGGTCACGATGAAGTGGGCGTTGTCGTAGTAGTCGGAGACCACCAGGCCGAGCGTGTGATGTCCGGCCAGCCAGCGATCGAGCGTGAGCTCGGGGTCTATGTGCAGCAGATGCTCGACATGCAATACGTCGCGAGCGTTGGCGAGCGCGACGGACAGGTGCAGCGTGGTGAGGTTGGTGATCGCGTCGTAGGCCCATCCCAGCCAAGCGATCGCCAGCAGCTCGACCCACCAGCGCGACCGCCGCGCGGGCGCCTGCGTGAGCCCGCCGAGCGGGTGCACGGCGGCCGACGAGCCGCCGGAGTCGATCGGAACCGCGCTGGACAAGCGATCGATGTTACCCCGCGCGTCAGCGTCGCTGGCTGTCGGGGACGCACGCAGCGGCGGTCACGGGGCGACCGGCTGCAGACCGCGATCGGCGAGCGTCGACAGGACCTGCGGCAGCGCGGCGACCGTGCGCCGCCACGAGCCCGGCGCCGAGTAGTCGTCGGCGTCGTGCAGCAGCAGTACCGAACCCTCGCCGGCGCCCTGCGTCACCCGCGCGGCGATCGACTCGGCCGTAGCGCGCTGCTCCCAGTCTCGCCCCCAGTGGCTCCACAGCAGCGTGCGCCAGCCACGAGCGTTCGCCAAGCGCAGCGCGGACGCGTTCAGCACGCCGTAGGGCGGGCGGTACAGCGCCGGCGCAACGCCCGTTGCATCCTCGATCGCAGCCGTCGCGCGATCGAGGTCGGTGCGAACCTGCCGCGGCGTCAGTCGCAGCAGGTTGCGATGGCGATGGCAATGCACGCCGATCGGGTGCCCGGCCGACACGATCTCCCGCGCAAGCGACGGGTTGCGCTGGATCTGCTCGCCGACGAGAAAGAACGTCGCCGGCGCACCGGCGGCGGCCAGCAGCTCGAGCACGGCCGGCGTACCGCGCGCGTGCGGGCCGTCGTCGAAGGTCAGCGCGTAGCCGCGCCCGCTCGCCGTGCGGTCCTCCACGCCGAGCGGCGCGCGCAGCGCCGAAACCGCGCCGGCGAGCCCCGGCAGCATGTAGCCGGCGAGCGCCATTGCGGCCACGGTTGTGGCGATCGGGGGACCCGGGCTGCGATGATCGTGGACAGACATGGTCGATCTGGTGCTGGGCATAGGGGCGGCCGTGGCCGCGTCCACCCTCTACAGCCTAGGGATCGCCCTCCAGGCGATGGACGCCAAGGAGGCGCCCCGCTCAGAGCACCTGCGCCTGGCGCTCGCCTGGCGTCTCGTGCGCCGCGCGCGCTGGCTGCTCGGCACCGCCCTGTCGATCCTCGGCTGGCCGCTGCAGATCGTCGCGCTGCTGCTCGCGCCGCTGGTGGTCGTGCAGCCGGCGCTCGCGGCCGGTCTGCTCGTGCTGATGTTCCTCGCGCAGCGGATGCTGCACGAGCATGCCGGGCGCACGGAGTATCTGGCGATGGCGGCGATCGTTGTCGGCGTCATCGGGGCCGGCCTGGCGGCGCCCCCGCGCACCACAGCCCACGGCTCGGAGGACCTGGCGATTACGATCGTGCTCGCCGGCCTGGGCGTCGCTGCCCTGCTGCCATACGCGCTGCGCCTGCTGACCCATCCACCGGCCGGCGTGACGATGGTCGGCGCCGGGCTGGCCGGCGGCTGGAGCGGGGTCGCGACGAAGCTGGCGTCCGACGACCTCGCGCAGGGTCGCGTTGGACTCGCCGCCGTGTGGGGACTTTCGACCGCCGCCGCGTCGGCGCTCGGCGTGCTGAGCGAGATGAGCGCACTGCAGGAGCGACCGGCGATCCAGGTGGCGCCGGTCGTGTTCGTGACTCAGACGGTGATCCCGATCGTCGTCGCGCCGCTGCTGTTCGGGGAGAGCTTCGCCGACACGCCGCTCGGCGGGGTTCCGCTGTCGCTGTCGCTCGCGCTGCTCGTCGCCGGAGCCGCGCTTCTCGCGCGCTCGCCGCTGCTCGTCGCGCTGATGGAGGGAGAGCGCATGAGCCAGGCCAGCGGCTCGGCGCCAAGTCCTTTGCCCCCGAGCCAGGAGACGATCCGCTCCAGCCCGGCGACCGATGCCGGCGAGCCGTCGAGCTCGACCACGAGCACGTCGCCCGCGCGCACCGGACGCTGAGGCAGCGGCCCGGTGGCTTTCAGGCGCTGGGAGCCGGATACCGGGGTGGCCCCGTCGGTGCGCGCGAGCACCAGCTGACCGACCGTCAGGCCGCCGGGCGGCTGCAAGTAGTAGAAGCGGTGATGCAGGCCCAGCGCGCGCGCCTGCGCGTGCAGCATCCCGCGCGTGCGCACCCAGCGAAAGGCCGATGAGCCGAGGACTTCCGGCACGACCTCGTCGCCGAGCGCACGCAGCTTCGCCACCATCACCGGCGACGGCACGCCGCCGTCATCGGCGAAGGAGGCGTGGATGCCGCGTCGCGCCAGCTCCGAGGCGACCTGCGACACCTGACCCGGGGGCACGTGCACGATCAGGCCGATGTCCGGCTGGGTGGTCTTGACCTTCGCCAGCGCGTGGACGTGCAGGATCTTGCTCGCCAGCGCCGTGACGTCGTCCGTCGACATCATCCACGTCCCGACCCCGAGCAACAGCACGAGCTGAGTCGCCAGCGCGACCGTCCGCAGGCGCCAGCGCGGGATCGGGCGAACGCGGCGCGGCGCCTGGAGCACGACGTCTGCGGCTGCGGCGTTCTTCGCCGGCGCGCCTTTGCCGGTGTCGGCCGCGGGCTGTGCGTCGGCCGCGTCGGCCGCGTCGGCAAAGCTCGCGCGCACGTGCTCGCGCAGCTCGGCGGTGCCGTTGGCCAGCCGCACCAGATCGAGCGCCGCCATCGCGCGCGTGTTGACCCGGGCGTGGCCGACGGGAAGCCCGTAGGAGACGACGGGGGTGCCGGCGGCCATCGCCTCCAGGCACGTCACCCCGCCGGTGGAGTGCACGAGCACGTCAGCCGCGGCCAGCAGCTCGGGCATCTTGTCGGTGAACTCGTAGACGTGCACGCGCGACTCGCGGGCGAAGCTGCGCCGCAGCTTGGCGGCAAGTGGCTCGTTGCGCCCGGCGAGCACGACGATGCTGGTCGCCTCCGGGACGCGAATGAACTCGCGCACGGCGCCCTCGACGTCGCCGACGCCCCATCCCCCGCCGGAGACGACGACCATCCTGCCCTCCTCGGGCAGGCCGAGCGCGCGGCGCGCCTGCAGCGGACAGCGGACTTTGAGGAACTCGTCGGAGATCAGCGGCTGCACCAGACGTACGCTGTCGCGCCCGGCGATGCGCTCGACGGGCGACAGCGACTCGCCGTACATCACCATGTGCATGTCGATGCCGGGCTGAGCCCAGAAGAAGAGCCCGGTCAGATCGGTGATCGTCGCGACCGTCGGGCACCGGACCTCGCCGGTGCGGCGCAGACGCGCCAGCACGACCGTCACCGCCGGGTAGGTGGAGACGACTACGTCCGGATCGTGATCGGCGATCGTGCGCGCCAGCGGGCGCGAGCCGAACAGGCAGAGCAGGCGCGTCGCCAGCGCGCGGATCGGCGGGACGTGGTTGAGCAGCCCGTAGACGATCGTGTAGGTCCACGGAATGAAGCGCAGCTGCACGCGGTAGCCGTCCTCGACGACCGGCTTGAGCACGTGGCCCATCGCCGCGAGACCGTCGATCACGGTGACCTCGGTCGGCTGCGGCGCCACCTTCAGCTGCGCCGCGAGTGCGCGGGCAGCGGCCGCGTGACCCTCGCCCACGTCGGCGGACAGGATCAGGACGCGTCGTGGCCCGGGGGCCCGACGCGGCGTCGATTTGCGGCGATGAAGTCGCATGTGGAAGGCGGCTGCCCAGGGCCCAGCTCCTGACGTGCCGCACACACGTACACCGACTGGCGCCCCCGGGAACGAATTTTCGCGGCTGGGAAGGGATTCTACATTCCGCATCACACGCCTGCCCGACGGCTAGACGTAACAATGAGCCGATGCCGTCCGCCCCGGCCCTGCCGCGCGTGCCGATCGACGCCGCTCGCCGCTCCCGCGGTCGTCGCCTGGGCGGCACCAGCCGCCCGGCGGCGCGTGCGGCGGGGGCGATCCCGCGGGCGCTCGGCCTGCTCGGCCTGCTCGGGATCGTCGCGACGACCTTCCTCACGGCCGCCGGCGCCGCCGGCGAACCATCGCAGTACGTGCCGGGCCGCAGCGGCGGCTGGCCCGGTTGGATGGCCGGCCCGCTGGAGGGCCTGGGCATGAGCATCGGCTCGGGTGCCTTTCAGACGCTGACGCTGATCATGTGCGCGAGCTACCTGCTCGTGCTGGCGTTCTCGCGCGCGCTGCCGATCGGCGCGGTGGTCGCGGCGATCCTCGCCGCGCACGCGATCCTGCTGCTGGGCCCGCCGCTGATCTCCCAGGACGTGTTCGGCTACCTGGGCTTCGCCCGCCTCGGCGCCTTGCACGGGCTCGACCCGTACACGCACGTGGCCGCGCAGGCCTCGGGCGACGAAGTGTTCTGGTTCGTCGGCTGGCCCTACAAGCACTCCCCGTACGGACCGCTGTTCACGCTCGCCAGCTACGCCACCGCGCCGCTCGGGCTCGCCGGCGGACTGTGGGCGTTCAAGGCCGTCGCGGTCGCCTCGAGCCTCGCCGCGATCGCGCTCGTGGCGCGTGCCGCCGGCAGGCTGGGGCACTCCCGTCGCTGGGCCGCGGCGTTCGTCGGGCTGAACCCCGTGCTGCTCGTGCTCGCCGTCGGCGGCGCCCACAACGACACGCTGCTGATGATGGTGCTCGCCGCGGCGCTGGCGCTCACCGCCGGGGCCAGCCCACGCTTCCGCACGGCGGCCGCGGCGCTGGTGGTGGGCGTCGGCATCAAGGTCACCGCCGGCCTGGTGCTGGCGTTTCTCGTGCTCGCCCCCGCGCGCTGGGGCGAACGCCGGCGGGTGGCGGGCGCCGCCGCGCTCAGCCTGCTTGCGCTCGGCGCCGTCGGGCTGATCGGCTTCGGTACCCACGCGCTCGGATTTCTCAACGCGGTCGGCGAGCAGCAGCAGCTCGTCGCGGTGCACAGCGTGCCCGCCGAGACCGCCCGGCTGCTCGGCCTGCAGGGGACGCCGGCCTGGTGGCGCAACGTGTTCGCCGGCGTGTTCGTCGTCGTGCTGGTGTACTCGCTGTGGCGCACCGCCCGCGGCGCCGACTGGCGCGTGGCCGCCGGCTGGGCCACGCTCGCGCTGCTGCTGTCGACGGCCTGGCTGCTGCCCTGGTACGCGATCTGGGCGCTGCCGCTAGCCGCGGTCAGCGGCGATCGGCGGCTGCGCGCCGCGACGCTGCTGTTCTGCGCGTATGCGGTCCTCATCCATCTGCCGCTCGCCGACCGCCTGCTCGTCCCCGCGCGGGCGCGCGTTCACGTTCCGGTCGTCGTCGTTCAGCGACACCGCGTCGATCTCACCCGTTTCCAGGTCGCGCACGACCCCCTGCTCGATCTCGGTCGCTGAGGCGTCCGGGCGCAGCAGCCGCAGGCGCATCGCGTCCAGCCGGCGGAACTTGAGAATCTCCAGCACGTATACGAGGTACACGCTCGCGGCGACGGCGACCACGCCGAGGCCGATCATCACCAGTGTCCAGCCCGTGTGCAGGTGGCCTTTGTGGTCGCTGTAGGGAACGAAGCGCAGCGCCAGCGCCAGCCCGGCGAGCATCAGCGTCCAGGCGTACAGATAGGCGATCGTCCGCCGGCTGGAGAAGCCGATGCGCGCCATCCGATGGTGAAAGTGCTCGCTGTCGGGGCGGTAGATCGGCTGTCGGTACTTCAGGCGCTTGAGCACCACGAAGGTCGTGTCCAGGAACGGCACGGCGAGCAGGATCAGCGGCAGCACGAAGGACACCACGGCCGCCGTCTTGACCGCGGCCTCGACCGTGATCACACCCATCATCAGCCCCAGCAGGTTGGCGCCGCAGTCGCCCATGAAGCTCGACGCGGGCGGGAAGTTGTAGAGCAGGAAGCCGAGCGCCACCCCCGCGGTGATCGCCGCCAGCACCCCGGGCTGCTGGCGGCCGAGATCGAACGCGATGACGGTCATTGCGCCGGCGATGATCATGCACACACCCGCCGCCAGCCCGTCGACGCCGTCGGAGAAGTTCACCACGTTCATCATCGCCACCAGCCCGATGACGGTCAGCACAGGCCCGGCGTTGGTCACGCCGGCATTGGGAAACGCGAGCGTGCCGATGAACGGCAGCGTGATCGCCTTCACGGCGACGCCGTAGTGCACGACGATCACGGCCGCCACGATCTGGCCGACGAGCTTCAGGACCGGCGGGATCTCGAAGCGATCGTCGAGCGCGCCCACGAGCGTGATCACCGCCGCCGCGAGCAGCACCCCATGCCACAGCTGGTGGTCAGAGCCGTAGCCGCCTGGAAGCCAGATCAAGCCGGCGACGAGCGTTCCCGCGAAGATCGCGAGCCCGCCCAGCAGCGGCGTCGGGCTGTCCGAAAGGCCGCGCTCGCGCGGCTCGTCGATCGCGCCGACAGCCTTCGCAAAACGCATCGTCAGCGGCGTGAGCAGCGCCGTGACGGCAGCGGCCACGAGGAACGCGTATAGCGCGTCGAGCTCGGTCAGATGCCTCATTTGAGTCAGAAAAGCATCGCAGGCGTGGGGGTCGCACGCCAATTCGCACGATGCGCGGCTGCGCTCACGCCGGCAGCAGCTTCCGCGCGGCGGCGAGGCTCAGGCTCAGAGCACGCCGGCCTGGGCGATCTCCTCGTACAGCGGATAGCGCTCGGCGATCTCGCGCACGCGCTCGGCGAGCTCGTGCGAGCGCGACTCGTATTCGGGGGTCAGCGC
Source organism: Solirubrobacteraceae bacterium (assembly GCA_034664965.1). GTDB lineage: Bacteria > Actinomycetota > Thermoleophilia > Solirubrobacterales > Solirubrobacteraceae > Palsa-744. The sequence goes on from JAXDGQ010000080.1 coordinate 8,539, forward strand.
ACTCGCCATGATCTGCCCCACCTCGACGAAATCATCGTGCTGCAACCCGCGCGTGGCCAGCGCCGGCGTGCCGATGCGCAGCCCCGACGCCTCCATCGGCGGACGCGGGTCGAATGGCACGGCGTTGCGGTTGACGGTGATGTCGATCGCGTGCAGCCGGTCCTCCGCCTGCTTGCCCGTGAGCGCGGGCTCCGCGTCGCGCAGGTCGACGAGCACCAGGTGCACGTCGGTTCCTCCGGTCAGCACGTTGATGCCGTGTCCGGCCTCGAGCAGCTCCGTGGCCCATGCGCGCGCGCCGTCCAGCGTGCGCCGCTGGCGCTCGGCGAACAGCTCTGAGGCGGCGATCTTGAAGGTCACGGCCTTGGCCGCGATCACGTGCTCCAGCGGACCGCCCTGCTGGCCGGGAAATACGGCCGAGTCGATCTTCTTGGCGTGCTCGGCCTTGCACAGGATGACCCCTGCGCGGGGTCCGCCGAGCGTCTTGTGCGTCGTCGTCGTGACGACGTCCGCGCCGAAGTCGATCGGATTCGGGTGCAGGCCGGCGGCGACGAGCCCGGCGAAGTGCGCCATGTCGACCATCAGCAGCGCGCCGACGTCGTCGGCGATCTCGCGAAAGCGCGCGAAGTCGAGCTGGCGGGGATAGGCCGACCAGCCGGCGAGCAGCATCTTCGGGCGGCGCTCGCGGGCGATTGCAGCGACCTCGTCCATGTCGATCAGACTCGTCTCGCGGTCGACCTCGTAGGAGGCGATGTCGTACAGACGCCCGGAGACGTTGATTTTCATGCCGTGCGTGAGGTGGCCGCCATGTGCCAGCGCGAGTCCCATGATCGTGTCGCCGGGTTCCAGCAGCGCGTGGTAGACGGCCGTGTTGGCCTGCGCGCCGGAGTGCGGCTGGACGTTGGCGTGCTCGGCGCCGAACAGCGCCTTGGCGCGGTCGATCGCCAGCTGCTCGGAGACATCGACCCACTCACAGCCGCCGTAGTATCGGCGGCCGGGGTAACCCTCGGCGTACTTGTTGGTCAGCACCGAGCCCTGGCACTCGAGCACCGCGCGCGGGACGAAGTTCTCCGAAGCGATCGCCTCGAGTGTGCGCTGCTCGCGGTGCAGCTCGCCGCGCAGCACCTCCGCGATCTCAGGGTCCACCTCGCTGAGCGGACGGTTGAAGTAATCGGGGCTTAGCTCGGACACGACGCCCTCCTTGAGCAGGCGGTGAAGAGTGAGAATGCCCAGGCGCGCGGCGTATTTTGCTGGCCGCTTCCCGGTGGTCGATCCCACCTCAGGCGCCAGTCGCGGCAGCTCTCACGAGGCTAGCAGGAGCACGCCACCGGCGGTCAGCGAGCCGCCTGCAGCAGCTCGCGCACAGCCTCGGCCGCGAGCGGCCCCTCGCGCAGGACGTGCCAGCTGCCGCTGGCCTCGTAGTCGCGCATGTCGACGACCGTCGAGGCCGTTCCGGGCAGCGTGCCGCCGTCGATCACCACGTCGGCCCCCTCGCGCAGGGCGAGCGGCACCTCGTCGAGCGTGCGCGCATCGTCTTCGCCGGAGATGTTCGCGCTGGACTGCATCACCGGCTCGGCGATCGAGCAGAGCGCGTGCAGGCTCTCCGGCAGCCACGGCACGCGCAGGCCGAACGTCGAGGGGTCCGCCCGGCAGGCGGCGAGAAAGCGCGAGGAGCGATTCTCGAGCAGCACGGTCACCGGCCCGGGCAGCAGCGCCGCCAGCGCGGCGCGCTCGAAATAGCTGAGCTCGGGCAGTGCCCGCATGACGTGCTCGAGCGCGAAGAACATCACCGCAGCCGGCCGCGAAGGCGGGCGGCCCTTGAGCTCGTAGAGGCGGCGCGCGGCCGCCGCGTCGTCGGGGTCGCAGCAGACGCCGTAGACGGTGTCGGTCGGGAACACGCCGACTCCCCCGCCCGCCACGCATCCGCGCAGGCGCTCGGCATCCTCGCTGCGCAGGACCGGAGTCATGATCGCCGCTGTCCTATCACCACACGCTCCATACCCGCAAGGTCGCGCACGCACTCCACCTTTGCATAACCGGCCGCACGGGCGAGGTCCGCGACGGCCGGG
>JAXDGQ010000081.1:0-18405 GCA_034664965.1 Solirubrobacteraceae bacterium
GCGCTCGAGTTCCCCCTTGGACATCAGGAACACGCCGCTGGCGGTCGCGCCGAGCAGGTTGGTGTCGCCGGTCACGCACTGGGGGTGAAGCGCCGCCCCGAGCTGAGCCCAGTTCTGAAGAATCGGACGCGGGTCGATCGTGCTCTGGTCGCCGCCCGGGCGGATCGCGAAGCGCAGGTGACCGTTGCGCGCGTTGGCCGGGGTGCGCACGCGGCCGAGCACGGTGCCCTGAGAGACGATCGCGCCGGCGCGCAGCTCCAGCAGCTTGCCGGCGCTGGTCGAGCGCGCGGCGCGCTTGCGACGGCTCGCGGCCGACGCCAGCGCATCGGGGTTGCCGGGATGGGCGAACAGGCGGACCTTCCCCGTGGCGTGGATCGCTTCGCCGGCGCCGGCGGCAGTCGACGCGCCGTGGCCGGCGGAACCCGCGTGCGCGGCCTGGCTGGCGCGCCGCTTGACCTTCAGCGTCACCGGCGGATGGGCGCCGGCGGTCGCGGGCAGCTTGGGCTTGGGTTCGCCGTCGGACACCGGCGCCAGCGCGGGCGTGGCGGCGGTGGCGCTCGGCGCCTTCGCCTTCGGGTAGTGCGAGGCGATGCTGCCGAGTCCGGCGTAGGTGAACACGTCGCCGTAGACGTCGCGCAGGATCACGTACTTGCCGAGCTTGTGCGAGCTGCCGAGCTTGACGATGCGTCCGTCCTGGGCCGCGACGACCTTGGCGTTCGGGGAGCTCATCAGATCGACGAGCTGCAGCGTTGGGGCGATCTTGACCGCCTCCGGCGAGGTCGCGGCGGCGGCGGGCGCGGGCGCGGGCGTGATGCCCGGGGTCGGCGCGGACCCCGCAGGGGCGGCGCTGGCCGGCGCATTCACCGAAGCCTTGCCGGTGACCTTTACGGCGCCCGCGGTGGCGCTGGAGACGGCCACGGTAGAGAGCGAGCCCCATGCGACCTGCTTGCCGGTAACCGGCAGGCGCCCGTCGGTGAGACCGGTGAGCGTGGCGATCACGTCCTTGGGGTAGCTGGAGATGAGCTTCGCGCGGAGCAGCACCGATTTGACGTATTCGTCGGAGTGGTTGTAGGCGAGGATCGCCGCGTGCAGGTCGGTCGCGGCGCCGGCGGCACGCAGGTATCGAGCGGCCGCGAAGATCGCGTCGACGGGGTTGTAGGGGTCGGCATAGCCGGCGTTCAGCGCGTCGACGCCGTACTGGATCCAAGTGGCGGGCATGAACTGCATCCAGCCGACCGCGCCGGCGGTCGACACCGACTGATCGGTGCCGTAGTTGGTCTCGATTTCGTTGATCGCCGCGAGGATCTGCCAGGGCACGCCGTACTGAACCGCCGCGGCCTGGTAGATCGGGAGCAGGAACAGCGGTATGCGGTAGAAGGAGAGCGCCTGCGTAGACGCGGCTGACCCGGCCAGCTCGGCCGCCAGCGCTTCGGCCTGGGCGGCGACGACCTGCGGGGCGACTGCGACGTTGTTGTTGCCGGCGGCGCCGGGCGCGGCCGAAGTCGGCGGCTGCGTGGCGGTGGCGTTGGTGCTCGTGTTCTTGGAGGTCGTCGTTTTCTGTCGGCGCTGGAGCACCACGGCGGGGCCCTTGGCGACCGGCTTTGCCGGCGCCGGGACTTCCGTCGCGCCGGTCGTCGCCGCGGGCGTGGTGGCGGTGGGTGCCGGAATCGTCGTGGGCGTGCTCGACGGCGCAGGCGCGCTCGTCGTCGGCGTGGTCGTCGTCGTCGTCGTTTCCTTCGTCGCTTCGGTCGTCTTTGTTTCTTCGGCGGGGGTCGTCGTCGTGACGGTGCCTTCGCCGGAACCCGTCGTGGCTTCCGCGGCGAGCGCCCCGGAGACCGGGCCGAGGCTGGCAGCGGTGATTCCGCTCCCGGCGAGCGCCGAGACGAGCGCGCGCCACAGCCGGCTCCGCGAAGCGGCCGAGGGCGTCATGCGCCGATCTTGATCATCGTTTGGTCGTCCCATGGTCGTGGTCGGCGCAGCAAGCCCGCAAACGCGGGGCACGCGCACCGCCATTCATATCGGCAGGCAAGCACGAAGGCGTAAAGGATTCGTAATCGCGTCCACACGCCGTGACCGTGCAAATGCCCGCCCGCGAGCCGCCAGACCCTACCGATACCCAAGGCGACATCGGGCGAAACCGCCCGCTCCGACCGTCCACCGCAGACTCTTCGATAGCGTCTTCGGGCCTCCTGCCCGTTGCCGGTTGCAAACAGTCCTTCCCTCGTCGCAGCGACCGCTCGACCGCGATCGGCCGTTAAGGTTGTCAAACCGGCCGCTGAGATGCGGGGCCGTCGGCTGGCGGCCCAAAGGGCTCCGAGACGGTACGCTGAGGCCGTGGAAACGATCCTTTCAGTGATCCAGGTGATCATCTCGGTGATCGTCGTCTTCCTCGTGCTCATGCACTCGGGGAAGGACGCCGGGCTGTCGGGCGCGTTCGGCGTGGGTAGCGGGACGGGCCCGCTCGGTGGCGGCTCGATGGTCGAGCGCAACCTCAACCGCTGGACGGTCTTCTTCGCGATCCTGTTCGTCCTGAACGCGATCGTGCTGCTCAAGCAGCCCTGGGCCTAGCCCTCGTCCGGGCCTAGTCCTCGTCCGCCTCGGGGCCATCCGCAGCGCTGAGCGCCTGCAGCCGGTCGAGGATCTCCAGCGCTTCGGCTCGTAGCGCGCCGTCGATCGACTCGTAGTCCGCGCGCGACAGCTTGCCGGTTCGCAGATCGAGCTCGGCGTCGCGGATCTCGCGGTACTTGGCCTCGCGCGCCGCCTCCAGCTCGGCCCGTTCGGGAGACTGGTGGTCCTGATCGCGCGCGTCCCCGGCCGCCGCGGCGCGCAGTGGCGCGCTGATCACCAACAGCACGACGGCGAGCAGCACACAGGCGAGGATCACCGCGACGGCCTCCACTCAGGCCCTCGCGGCGGCCGTCTGACCGTGCGCTCGCGTCATGCGGCGGTCAGGCGCGCGCCAGGCCGCGCGCGCTGCGCGCGCGCGAGCGCAGCGCCACGCGCCGGCGCACGGCGCTTGGCGCGGGCCAGATCGCGATCAGGCCGCCGCCGAAGACGATCAGTCCGCCCAGCCAGATCCACATGACCATCGGCGAGACGATGAAGTGGAACTGGGCCGGCGGGGGGTTCTTCAGATATGTGCGCGCCAAGAAGCCGAGCGCGACGACGGCCTCGTCGGCGGGCAGGGTGCGGTTGCCGACGGTGACGATCCGCGCCAGCGCGGGCGCGGAGATGTCCGGCGCGATCGCCGTCCACACGTCGCGCGTGAGACTCCCGCTCATGCTGATGTGGCTGACGGCCTGACCGCCGATCAGGTGCCCGACCGTGCCCTGGGCGGGTTCGCCGGAGTCGTAGAAGCCCTGGCTGGGGCGCAGCGTCGCCACGTGGTGCCCGTGCTTGCTGACGTCGACGACTGCCCCGAGGCTCAGCGTAGATCCCGTGTGCGCCGCGTCGTTGCTCGGCGCGACCGTCGCCGTGGGACGAACGTAGCGCAGCGTGTACGCGCCGACGTGCGCCGAGGAGCCGGGTGTCAGGCGCTGCTCGACCGCGTGCTGGAATGACGAGGATGCGGCGACGCCGACGAACAGGACTGCGATGCCGATGTGCACGATGTAGCCGCCGTAGCGCCGGCGGTTGCGGCGGACCAGTGCAAGCAGCGCGACCGGCGGCGCCTCGCCGGCGATCGCCCGCCGCGCGAGCGCGCCGCGAACGAACTCCTGCCCGACGGCGCCGAGAACGAAGGCGGCGCAGCAGAACATGGCCAGCGCGAAGGGCTTCTGCGAGACGCCCGCCCAGACCAGCACGACGAGCGTGACCAGCGCGCTGAGCAGCGGGGCCAGAAAGTTGCGCCGGGCATTGGCCACCGTGGCGCGCCGCCATGCGATCACCGGCCCGATGCCGCTGAGCAGCACGAGGGCGAGGGCGAGCGGCACCGTGTAGCGATCGAACCACGGCGGCCCGACAGATGCTTCGGTGCCCGTGAGCGCCTCGGAGATGAGCGGGAAGTAGGTGCCCCAGAAGATCACGAAGCAGAGCGCCACGAGCACGACGTTGTTGGCAAGGAAGATCGATTCGCGTGAGAGCAGGGAGTCCAGCCGGTGCTCGGAGCGCAGCATCTCGCGCCGGGAGACGACGAGGTAGATCGAGCCGGCGATGAGCACGCCGATCAACAGCACGAACGGGACTCCCAGCGTGGCGCCGCCGAAAGCGTGAATCGAGTTCAGCACGCCGCTGCGGACGAGGAACGTGCCCATGATCGCCAGCGTGCCCGTGGCGAGCACGAGCGACACGTTCCACACCTTCAGCATGCCGCGCTTCTCCTGGATCATCAGCGAATGCAGGAAGGCGGTGGCGGTCAGCCACGGCATCAACGAGGCGTTCTCGACGGCGTCCCAGGCCCAGTAGCCGCCCCAGCCGAGCTCGGCATAGGACCAGCGCGCCCCCAGCAGGATGCCGACGCCCAAGAACAGCCAGGCGGCGAAGGCGAAGCGTCGGGTGGCCCGGATCCAGTCGGCATCGACGCGACGCGCGATCAGCGCACCCATCGCAAACGCCAGCGGAATCGTGCACAGCGTGTAGCCGGAGTAGAGCATGGGTGGATGGATCATCATCGTCGGGAAGCGCAGCAGCGGGTCCAGGCCGACCCCTTCGGCGGGCGCCGGACTGCTCGTCGCAAACGGCGTCGCGTAGAAGATCATCAGCGTGATGAAGAAGGCGCCGAAGCCGAGCAGGATCGCCGTCGCGTAGGCCGCGACGTCGCGCATGCGCTTGCGCACGAGAAACAGCGCCAGGCTCGACCACAGCGACAGCAGCCATGCCCACAGCAGCAGCGAGCCTTCCTGTGAGGACCACACCGCCGCGGCGCGGTAGAACGTCGGCGTCGTGCGGCTCGACGTGTCGGCGACCGTGTTGAACGCGAAGTCGTTGCGCAGGAACGCGAGCTCGAGTACCGCGAAGGCGGCCGTCAGGACGATCGCCAGCGCGTACACCGCGCGCCGGCCGGAGTCCGAGAACTCCACGCGCCCGGTGCGCGCGCCGTACAGCGACGCACCGATGCCGTAGACGCAGATGACGAGCGCCAGCAGCAGGCAGATGCGGCCGAGAACGGCCACTCAGTAGTTCTGCTTCTCGCCCGCCGGAGCGGTCTTGTACTTGGACGGGCACTTTGTGATCAGCGAGTCGCGTTCGCCGACGAACCGCCCATGCTGCTTGTCGACGGTGACGATCACCTCGCGGCCTTCGCGGAAGGGGTCGGGCACGGTGCCGGTGTAGGCGACGGGAATCGTCGTGCCGCCGGCGCGATCGGCGACGCTGAAGTCGAGCGTGTTGCCGGCGTGGTGGACCGAGCCGTGCGCGACGGTGCCGGTCAGCTGATAGCTGCGGCCCGGCTGTGCCTGGCGAACGAGCTGGCTCGGGGAGAGTGCCGGGCTGGCGGCGCTGAAGCTCGTGTAGATCAGCGCACTGGCCAGCACGACCGCCGCACTCAACGCCACGACCAAGCGCACGGTTCGCTTACGCGCGGGGCTCATCGAGCCCATTATCTCAAACCCCCCGAGGGGCGGTGCCGCCGGGCGTCCCGGCGACGATCGTCCAGTGCGCGCGAGATCGGCGAGGAATTCCTTCGTGCAAAGCGAAACCTTTAGCCATGGGAAGAGTCTTTGCAGGTAGAGGCATGCGAGCAAGACTCCCTGAGACCCTGCGCGAGCGTCGGCGTTCACGCGCCGTCCAGCATCGCCGCCAGGCCGGGCACCCGGCGCCCGGAGCGCCCGTGCGCGCCGCCGATCCCGAGCTGGAGCGTGTGCGCAGCGCCGGCGGCCCAGTCGACGAGGCGTCCTACGCCTGCGCTTGCGGCTTCGTCTTTCGCGCCCCGGTGTCCACGACGGTCGCCTGCCCGCACTGTCGCGCCCCGCAGAGCTGGTAGCGCACTCCTACTTGATGTGCATCCCGGAGATCGCGCGGGAGATGACCAGCTGCTGGATCTCGGCGGTGCCCTCGAAGATGTCGTAGATCTTCGCGTCGCGGTGCCAGCGCTCGACGGGGAACTCGCGCGTGTAGCCGTTGCCGCCGAGGATCTGCATGGCGCGCTCGGTCACCCACACGGCGACCTCGCCTGACTTCAGCTTGGACATCGAGCCCTCGGCGTTCTGAAACGGCACGCCGTTGCGCCCCATCCACGAGGCGCGCCAGACGAGCAGGCGAGCGGCGTCGATCTCCATCTTCATCCGCGCGAGCGTGAAGGCGATCGCCTGGTTCTCGATGATCTTGCGGCCGAACTGCTCGCGCTCCTTGGCGTACTCCAAGGCGTACTCGTAGGCTGCGCGGGCGATTCCGAGCGCCTGAGAGCCGACGGTCGGGCGAGAGGACTCGAACGTCTGCATGGCCGCCTGGGAGTTTGACTTCTTGCCCTCGCGCACGCGCGCCAAGCGCTGATCGAGCTTGTCCTTGCCGCCGAGCACGTGGCCCACCGGGATCCGGCAGTCATCGAGGAAGACGTCGGCGGTGTGCGAGGCGCGCAGGCCGTGCTTTGAGACCTTCGAGCCCTGGGAGATGCCCTTGGCTTCGCTCATCGGCACGACGAACGCGGCGTGGCCTTTGGAGCCGAGCTCGCGGTCGACCGAGGCGATCACCACGTGCACGTCGGAGATGCCGCCGTTGGTGGCCCACGCCTTCTGGCCGTTGAGCACCCACTCGTTGGCGGCCTGGTCGAACTTCGCCGTCGTGCGCACGCCCGAGACGTCCGAGCCGGCGTTTGGCTCCGACGCGCAGAAGGCGGCGACCTTGACGTCGTCGACGGTGCCGAAGCAGCGCGGGATCCATTCGCCGATCTGCTCGGGCGAGCCCTGCCCGAAGATCGCCGCGACGGCGAGCGCTGTGCCCATGATCGACATGCCTATGCCGGCGTCGCCCCAGAACAGCTCCTCGTTGACGAGCGGCAGACCGAGGCCGCTCGGGTCGGCGAAGAACTGCGCCATGCCTTCAAAGCCGTACAGCCCGATCTTCGCGGCCTCCTGGATGATCGGCCACGGCGTCTGCTCCTTCTCGTCCCACTCGTGCGCGGCCGGGCGCACGACGTCTGCGGCGAAGCCGTGCACCCAGTCGCGGATGTCCTTCTGGTCCTGGCTGAGCTCCAGCGAGAAGCTGACGTCCTGCCCGGCCGAGCCGGCGATCGCCTCCACCGCCGCCTCGGCGGCATCGGTCACGGGGGCGGGTTCAACGGCGGATGACGCGGCTGCTGACATCGAGGGGTTCTCCTGAGGTAGACATCGAGGGGTTCGATCGCTCGGCTGACGGGGCCCGCTGAGACTCCCAGCAGAATACCCGTCCCGGCCGCCCGCCAAACCGCGCCCAGCCCGCCAAAGGCCCGCACGGTCAAGGCCCAGGCCCAACCGGCTGCAGCCGATGTCGCTATCCGCATCTAAAGGGGCGAATCCCGATCTTGTTTATGGTGTGCGCTTCAATTAGCATCACGACGCTGATCCTTTCGATGACTCCGATGAAGAAAGTGGCTATGACCAAAAACACCCTTGCTGTGCTCGTCTCGGTCTGCGCGGCCGCGATCGGTTTGAGCGCCTGCGGCTCCTCCAGCTCCTCCGGCGGCTCGGCCAAGAGCCTGACGCTCGTCGCCTACTCGACTCCTCAGGCGGCCTTCGAAAAGCTGATTCCCGCGTTTGGAGCGACACCGGCGGGCAAGGGTGTGAGCTTCAAGCAGTCCTACGGGCCTTCGGGCGAACAGAGCCGCGCGGTCACCAACGGGCTGCACGCCGACGTCGTCGACTTCTCGCTGGAACCGGACGTCGAACGGCTCGTCAAGGCGGGTCTGGTCGCCCCCGACTGGAACCAGAACGCCACGCACGGCTTCGTCAGCGACTCGGTCGCGGTGATCATCGTGCGCAAGGGCAACCCCAAGCACATCACCGGCTGGGCGGACCTCGTCAAGCCGGGCGTGCAGGTCGTGACACCTAACCCGTTCACGTCGGGCGGGGCGCGATGGAACGTGATGGCCGCCTACGGCGCGCAGCTGAAGGAAGGCAAGACGCCTGCCCAGGCGCAGGAATATCTCAAGGCGCTGTTCCACAACGTCGTCAGTCAGGACAGCTCGGCGCGCAACGCCCTGCAGACCTTCGTATCCGGCCGCGGCGACGCGCTGATCGACTACGAGAACGAGGCGATCACCGACAAGCGCAAGGGCCAGCCGATCGAATACGTGATCCCCAAGGACACGATCCTGATCCAGAACCCGATCGCGGTCGTCGGCAAAGGCGCGAGCGCGGCGACGGCGCAGAAGTTCGTGGACTACCTGATCTCGCCGGCGGCACAGGCGATCTGGGCCGCTCAGGGCTATCGCCCGGTCATCTCCGGCGTGTCGGGCGCGAGTTTCCCGAAGCCCGCCGGCCTGTTCACGATCGAAGCCGTCGGCGGCTGGAAGAAGGTGACGAAGGAATTCTTCGACCCCGAAACCGGAATCGTCACGAAGATCGAGCAGGGCCAGGGGGTCTCCACTGCCAAATAGCAGCGCAGCCGTCGCCGGAGGGCGCCCGCGCGCGCCGAGGGTGGGCGCGCGCGGCGGGAGCATGCTCGGCAAGGGCCTGCTCGGCATCTACCTGTCCGTGCTCGTGCTGCTACCGGTCGCGGCGGTGCTGGCGAAGTCGGGCACGGGCGGCACGAGCCAGTTCTGGCGCGAGATCTCAAACCCGGAGGCGGTCGCAGCGATCAAGTTGACGCTGATCATCTCGGCGATCGTCGTGGCGATCAACGCGGTCTTCGGGACGATCATCGCTTGGGTGCTCGTGCGCGACGAGTTCCCCGGCAAGCGAATCGTCAACGCGCTGATCGACCTCCCCTTCGCGCTGCCGACGATCGTTGCCGGCGTGGTCCTGCTGGCGCTGTACGGCAAGGGCAGCCCGGTCGGGATCGACGTCGCGTTCACGCGCGTCTCGATCGCCCTGGCGCTGCTGTTTGTGACGTTGCCCTTCGTGGTGCGCTCGGTCCAGCCGGTGCTGCACGAGCTCGACCTGTCGATGGAGGAGGCGGCCGAGTCGCTCGGCGCCAGCCCCCTGACCGTGCTGCGCCGGATCGTGCTGCCGAGCCTTGCTCCCGCGATCATCTCCGGTGTCGCGCTGAGCTTCGCGCGGGCGGTCGGCGAGTTCGGCTCATTGGTGCTGATCACCGGGAATCTGCCGTTCAAGACGGAGGTCGGCTCGGTCTACGTGTTCGGCCAGATCCAGAATGAAAACCTGCCCGCGGCCGCGGCCGTCTCGGTCGTCCTCTTGGCCGCGGCGCTCGTCGTGCTCGCTGCGCTCACGATGCTCTCGCGTTGGCGGTCCAAGCATGTCCTCTAGCGCCTCGGGATCGGTCGCCCTCCCCCCCGGCCCGGCCGGCCACGCCGCGCCGCGCCGCAGCGCGTCTGGTGCGGACGGCGCCGCGCGGGCGCGCAAGCTCGGCGTGAGAACGATCGCGCTCGGCTATCTCGCGCTGCTGCTGCTGGCCCCCGTCGCGATGATCTTCTATCGCACCTTCGAACACGGCCTCACGCCGGTGTGGCACGCGGTCACCGAGCCCAACGCCCAGCACGCCTTCTGGCTGTCGCTGGAGATCGTCGCGATCGCCGTTCCGCTGAACACGATCTTCGGCATCGGCATGGCTCTGCTGCTCGAGCGTGGGCGCTTCAGAGGCAAGGCGCTGCTCGGACTGCTGATCGACCTGCCCTTCGCGATCTCCCCGGTCGTGATCGGCTTGGCGCTGGTGCTCGCCTACGGGAAAACCGGGTGGCTCGGGGACTGGCTGGCCGAAAACGGAATACAGGTGATCTTCTCGGTGCCCGGCATGGTGATCGCGACGGCGATCGTCTCGCTGCCGTTCGTCGCGCGCGAGACCATTCCCGTGCTGCGCGAGCTCGGCACCGACTCCGAGCAGGCGGCGTCGACGCTTGGCGCGAGCGGCTGGCAGACCTTCTGGCGGATCACGCTGCCGGGCATACGCTGGGGCGTCGTCTACGGCGTCGTGCTGACGACTGCGCGCGCGCTCGGCGAGTTCGGCGCCGTGAGCATCGTCTCGGGGCGGATCGAGGGGGAAACGCAGACGCTGCCGCTGTACGTGCAGGCGCGCTTTGAGAACTTCGACGTCACCGGCGCCTACACGGCCGCCGTCGTGCTTGCGCTGCTGGCATTCGCCACACTCATAGCCATGAACCTGCTCACGCGGCGCACGCGCTCGGACCCGGCCGTCTGATGGCGATCGAGGCTCGCCACGTGAGCAAGCGCTTCGGCACGTTCGCCGCGCTGGACGACGTCTCGGTGACCGCCGAGGACGGCGCGCTGATGGCCCTGCTCGGGCCGAGCGGCAGCGGCAAGTCGACCCTGCTGCGGATCATCGCCGGCCTGGAGACGCCCGACGAGGGAGAGGTGGTGATCGGCGGCGAGAACGTCACCGAAATGCCGGCGCGCAGCCGCGGGGTTGGCTTCGTGTTCCAGCACTACGCGCCGTTCAAGCACATGACCGTGCACGACAACGTCGCCTTCGGGCTGAGTGTGCGCAAGCGGCCGAAGAGCGAGATCGCGGATCGCGTGAAGGAGCTGCTCGCGCTCGTGCGTCTCGACGGCCTCGCCGAGCGCTACCCGTCGCAGCTGTCGGGCGGACAGCTGCAGCGCATGGCGCTCGCGCGCGCGCTCGCCGTCCAGCCGAAAGTGCTGCTGCTGGACGAGCCGTTCGGGGCGCTCGACGCACAGGTCCGTGGCGAGCTGCGCGAGTGGCTGCGCCGCCTGCACGACGAGATCCAGGTGACGACGATCTTCGTCACGCACGACCAGGAGGAGGCGATGGAGGTCGCCGAGCAGATCGTCGTGATGAACGCAGGACGCATCGAGCAGGCGGGGTCGCCGCGCGAGCTGTACGAGTCGCCGAGCAACGAGTTCGTGATGTCGTTCATCGGACCGGTCAACCGCATCGGCGACGCCTTCGTGCGCCCACACGACGTGGAGATCCTCGCCCACGACGACGGCGGCGCGACAGAGGCCTTGATCAAGCGCGTGGTGCACCTCGGCTTCGAGGTCCGCGTCGAGCTGACGCTGCCCGACGGTCGCGACATCTCCGCGCAGGTCACCCGCGCAACGGCCGCCGAGCTCGAGCTGCACGAGGGCCAGATCCTCCCCGTGCGCTTGCCGGAGCCGCGCATCTTCGCGGCTTAGCGCGTTTCCCAGGCCTCTTCCTGGCGCGTGAGCGCCACGATGTCCTTCGGCAGCTTTCCCGCAGATACGTCGGCTACCGTGACATTCTCGAGCACTTTTCGCAGGTTGGAGCGCAGCGCGATCCACACCTGCTGCAGCGCCTGGGCCGAGCCGACGTACTCGATCTCCTCGGGACGCTGTCCGCGCACCCCGACGAGCGGTCCCTCAACCGCGCGGATGATCTGCGCGAGGCTGACCTGGTCGGCGGGCTTGGCCAGCCAGTAGCCGCCTTCCGGGCCGCGCTGGCTGCGCACGATGCCGGTGGAGCGCAGCTGCGTGAGGATGTTCTCCAGGAACGAGACCGGTATTCCCTGGGCTTGGGCCACGTCGTCGACCTTGCGCGGCGAGTCCTGGGCGCTGCCAGCCAGCTCGACGACCGCGCGGACGGCGTAATCGGCCTTTGCGGTCACGTGCATCAGATGATTCTCCCGGAAACGGCGGCGGACGGCGTAATGGCCGCGGCGATCGGCCCAACACAAAGCCCGTGCCGGCCACATCGGGGGCGCCAGGCGGGGGTGGGAACAGCGGCGCATGCGCGAACGCCGCAACGCTGCCCACGCGACGGGGGCGATGTCTAGCATCCGTCCCATGAGCCCGCGCTGGAATTGGGACTTCGAGGACGGCGAGCGGGCCAGGCGCAGGCCCCCGCCCTCCCAGGCCAGCCCGCCGCCCCTGCAGCCGAGCGCGGGCGCGCGCTTTCGCCGTCGTCGCCTCGGTGCGGCGCTCGCGCTTGCGGCGCTGGTGATCGTGCTGGTCGTCGCGCTCACGGGCGCACACCAACGCGGCGCCGCATCCTCTGCCGGCTCGAGCGCGCACGCAGCGCATTCGGTCTCGCTGCGGGCCGTCCCGCCGGCCGACGCCCTGGAAAGGGGCGACAAGGCCGTCGACGCGGTGCTCGGCTACGCGCCGTTCGTTAGGGCCGGCGGGGGTCGGGGACGCGACGTCGCACTGACATTCGACGACGGGCCGGGGCCGTACACGCCGGGCGTGCTGAGCGTGCTCGAGCGCGAACACGTGCCTGCGACGTTCTTTCTCGTCGGACAGGAGATCCCGGACTTTCGCGCCTCGGCGGAACGCGAGATCCATGACGGCTTCGTGCTCGGCGATCACACCGAGAACCATCCGATGCTCGCGCACCTCTCCGCGCACGACCAGTACGAACAGCTCTTCGAACAAGCCGCGCGCATCGAACTGCTCGGCGGCCACCGTCCGCGCCTGTTCCGCCCCCCCTATGGCTCGTTCAACACGACGACGTTCCGCCTCCTGCACCAGATGCGCATGCTGATGGTGCTGTGGTCGGTCGACACGGACGACTACCGGGACCCGGGCGTGGAAGTGATCGTCCAGCGCGCCACCGAAGGCATCAAGCCCGGAGCGATCATCCTGCTGCACGACGCCGGCGGCGACCGCTCGCAGACGGTCGCAGCGCTCCCGGCGATCATCCAGGCGGTCCGGGCGCGCGGGTTGCGCCTGGTCACCGTTCCCCAGCTGATGGCCGACGATCCCCCGCCGGCCGGGCAGCCGCTGCCGCAGAACCTCAGCGGCGACTGACGCCGGCACCGGGGCGCCGTCTCAGCCGTCCGCGCACGTCTCGCAGTCTCCGTGGATGACGATCTCGTGCTCGGACACGCGCAGCGGGAGGCGCTCTGAGACGCGGCGGATCGTTCGCTCGAGCTCGTCGTCGGTGAACGGCTGCAGCAGGCCGCAGCGGTCACAGACGAGGTGATGGTGATGGCCCGGGCCGTGCCGGACCGGCTCGTAGCGGACCATGCCCTGGCCGATCTCCACGCGCTGCACGAGCGCGATCTCCTCGAGCTCGTCCATCACGCGGTAGACGGTCGCGCGGGAGACCTCACGCCGGCGGGCGCTCAGCGCGTGCTCGATCTCGACGGCCGACAGCGCGCAGGTCTGCTCGTCGAGCAGTTCGAGAATCGCCCTCCGCGCGCCGCCGCGGCGATAGCCGGCGTCGCTGAGCGCGCGTTCGGCGTCCGCGGCCCACGTCACCTCATCGGTCCGCGCCATCACGCCTGAGAGTTTAGGCGCGCTCATGGTCCTGCGGCGAGCGCGGCGCGGCGGCGAGCGATCTACGCATCCTCACGATGCGTCAAGCCTAACATCAAGCAAGACTCAATCTCATAAAAGACGCCGTCTCAGCCCCTCCGGTCTATGCTCACGCTCGACGCAGCTCGACCGAGCGCCGGGCGCGACCACCAGATGGACATCGAGAGTCTGCACATGCGCCGCGAAGCCAGCAGGCGCGCACTGCGGCGCCGGCGGCGTCGAGCGGCCGGCCTGTTGGCCGCGATCCTGGCGGTCGCCGTGGCGATCGCCGTCGTGCTGAGCGGCTCTGGCGGTGCGGGCAGGTCGCCGCCACGCCCTGCTCATACGGCCCTCGCGACGGGCCATGGAGCGCCCGTGCCGGGCGTCGTTTCCAAGCGCGGCGGCGGCGTGCGCACCGGACGCCCGGGCGGCGTGCCCGTGCCGATCCTCATGTACCACGTGATCGCTGCGCCGCCGGCCGGCGCCCCGTTCCCCGGGCTGTACGTCGAGCCCCTCCAGTTCGCTGCGCAGATGCGCTCGCTCGCGCGCGCCGGGTGGACGGCTGTGACGCTCGACGAGCTGGCGGCGTACTGGCGCGAAGGAGTCTCGCTGCCTTCCGGCAAACCGATCGTCTTGAGCTTCGACAACGGCTATCACTCGCAGTTCGCGCAGGCGCTGCCCGTGCTCAAACGCCTCGGGTGGGTAGGCAACGAGAACATCCAGCTGACCGGCCTGCCGCCATCGCAGGGCGGCCTGTCCGAAAGCGAGGTGCGCGGCCTGGTCGCGGCCGGTTGGGAGCTGGACACCCAGGGCACGAACCACGCCGACCTGATCACGCTGGACGCGTTGCAACTCCACGAGCAGATCGCGGGCACGCGCGCGATCCTGCGCCGGCGCTATCACGTGCCGGTCAACTGGTTCTGCTACCCCTCAGGCCACTACGACGCGACCGTCGTGGCCGCCGTTCGCGCGGCCGGCTACGCGGGCTCGACGACCGTCGTGCCGGGGTGGGCGCATCGAAGCGACGACCCGTTCCGGCTGCACCGGCTGCGCGTGCTCGGGGGGACCTCCCCGGCGGCGCTGCTCGCGCAGATCGCCGCCACGCATGACGATCCGCCCGCCCCCGACTCCTACAACGGAACCTGATCGGTGCAGGCGCCGCTCACAGCAAGGCCAGCTGGCGGTTGGCGAGGTTCGGCGGGTGAGTCTTCGCTGCCGTGCGTCCGCCCTCCAGATCCAACAGCGCCTGCTTGCGCGGCAGCCCGCCGCCGTAGCCGGTGAGCGAACCGTCGGCGCCGATCACCCGATGGCACGGTAGGAGGATCGGGGTCGGAGTGCGCCCGACCGCGGCCCCGATGAGGCGAGCCCGCTTGTACGTCGCCAGGCCTGCCGGATAGACCGAGGCGTCGATCCGTTGCGCCAGCTCGCCATAGGTGGTCGTCGCGCCGTAGGGGATTCGCATCAGCTGCTCCCACACGAGCCGCTGCAGGGCAGCGCCACGAAGATCGAGCTCCAGCTCGAAGTCCCGGCGCTCGCCGGCGAAGTAGCTCGTTAGCTGCCCTTCGGCTTGGGGCATCCGCCGGTGCGCGGCCTTCGCCAGCCGCCCCGAGCGGCCGGGGAAACGCACTTCGCGGATCCCAGCCGGGCTCGCAATCAGCGTCAGCCGCCCCAGCGGGCTCTCATACGCCGTCCACGTCAGCTGCTCGCTGCTCATCGAGCCCTCCTGCAGGTCGAGTAGCCGAGCCTTCCTGTCGCCGCTCATCGCCGGTAAAACGGTGGGCACCCCCGATTCGTGAGATCCACAGGACTGGAGCGGCTCCCAAGCGGCGAACGGGTCTCGAACCCGTGACCTCGAGCTTGGGAAGCTCGCGCTCTACCAACTGAGCTACCGCCGCGCTGCACAGATACTACGCGAGCGCCTCTACCCTTCAGGCAGTGAGACGCCGCCTCCTGCCGATCCTCGCGACGCTGGCCGGCGCCGGTGTGATCGGCCTGCTCGTCTACGGCGTCACGGCACGCTCGGCCAGCCGCACGCTCGACGAGCGCGTGGCGCGCGAGGAACGACCGGCGGCGCCTGACTCGACTCGCTTGCTGCCACTGCTTCAAGGGCACGGCACGGGCACGCTCGCCGGCTACCGCGGCGAGGTCGTGGTGCTGAACTTCTGGGCGTCCTGGTGCGTACCGTGTCAGGCTGAGGCGCCGCTGCTGGCGCGTGCGCAGTCGCAGCTCGCGCACGCCGGCGGCACCGTGCTCGGCGTGACCTACCTGGACGCCTCGCCGGACTCGCGGTCGTTCGCGCGCCACTATCGCCTGACCTATCCCAACCTGCGTGACAACAACGGCAAGTTCGCTCACTCCTACGGCACCGACCAGCTACCGGAGAGCTTCGTGATCGATCGCCACGGCCGCATCACCGCGATCTCCCGCGGCGAGCTCAACCAGGCGTTCCTCGACCGCGCGATCGCGCTGGCGAAGACCTCGTGAGCGCGTGGCGCAGCTTCGCGCTGGGCATCGTCGTGGCCGTGCTCGCGGCGTGCCCGGCGGCAGCCGCGCCACGTGCCTCGCTGCCGCAGATCGAGCGCGAAGTGATGTGCGTCACGTGCAAGATCCCGCTGAACGTCGCGCAATCGCCACAGGCCGATCGCGAGCGCGCTTTCATCCAGAGCCTGATCGACAAGGGCGACGACGAAGCTGCGATCAAGCGCGCGCTCGTCGGCCAGTACGGGCCGGCCGTGCTGGCGCTGCCGGGCGAGCACGGCTTCGACGCGACCGCGTACCTGGTGCCGCTCGCCGCATGCTTGGCGCTGCTGGCGGCGCTCGCCGTGCTGCTGCCGCGCTGGCGCCGCCGCGCTCGCGCGCAGGGGCAAGGCACGGGCCCGGCGCCGACGCTCAGCGCCGCCGACTCCGAGCGCCTGGATAACGATCTGCGGCGCTTTGACTGACCGGCGCTACATCTGCTCGGGCGCGCCCACGCCCAGCAGATCCAGGGAGCGCGCGATCGTGCGCCTGCTCGCGACGCACAAGGCGATCCGCTGGGACTCGACCGCCGCCGGCTCGGCGCCGACCACGCGGCAGTCGCGATAGAAGGCGGTGAAGCCCTGCGCGAGCTCCAGCGCGTAGGCGGCGATGCGGTGCGGTGCGCGGCGCGCGGCCGCCGAGGCCAGCTCGCCGGGGAAGTCCAGCAGCTGCTTGATCAGTGCCCGCTCTGATGGGTGAAGCTCCTCGCCGTTGCCACCCGCCCAGCCCTCGGCGGCACGCACGCGATCCTCGCCGGCCTTGGCGAGCATCGAAGCGATCCGCGCATGCGCGTACTGCACGTAGTAGACGGGGTTCTCCGCTGACTGGCTGCGCGCGAGGTCGAGATCGAGGTCGACGGTCGTGTCGTGCGATCGCGCGAGCAGGTACCAGCGGGCGGCGTCGACGCCGATCTCGCTGACGAGATCGTCCAGCGTGACGAACTCTCCGGCGCGCTTTGACATCTGCGCTCGCTCGCCGGAGCGCACCAGATGCACCAGCTGCATGATCAGCAGCTCGAGATCGTCCGGGTCGCCGCCGAGGGCCGCATAGACGGCCTTCAGCCGCAGCACGTACCCATGATGGTCGGCGCCCCACACGTCGATCAGGCGGTCAAAGCCCCGCTCGCGCTTGTCCTCGTGGTAGGCCACGTCCGACGCCAGGTAGGTGAACTCACCGCTTGAGCGCACGAGCACGCGGTCCTTGTCGTCTCCGAATGTCGTGCTGCGCAGCCATAGGGCGCCGTCCTGGGTGTAGGTGTGCCCGAGCTCCGCCAGCCGTGCGAGCGCCCGGTCGACGAGGCTAGGCCGCCCCTCGTGCAGGGTGCTCTCATACGCCCAGTGGTCGAACTCCTTGACGCCGAATGCCGTGAGCGATCGTTGGATCTCGCCGACCATCATCGCCACGGCGGCGCGACCGACGTCGGCCGGATCGCTCGACGCAGCGCCCGCGACCCGCTGGGCGAGGTCGGCGATGTAGTCACCCTGGTAGCCGTTCTCCGGCAGGCTCTCGCCGCGCGCCAGGGCCTGGATCGACTCGCCGAACGTGCGCACCTGCGAGCCGGCGTCGTTGACGTAGAACTCCCGCTCGACGCGCTCGCCGGCGAATTCGAGCATGCGCGCGAGGGCATCGCCGTAGGCGGCGTTGCGCGCATGGCCGACGTGCATCGGACCGGTCGGGTTGGCCGAGACGAATTCCACCATCACGCGCTCGCCAGGCCCGCTGGCGCCGGCGCCGGCGGAGTCACCGACTGCAAGGGCGCCCCCGAGAGCGGCGCGCAGCCAGCCGTCGGCGACGAACAGGTTCAGAAAGCCCGGCCCGGCGACCTCGAAGCGCTGCAGGCCCGCGCCGAGCTGGCCGGCGAGCTGCGCTCCGAGCCGCTCGGCCACCTCGCGCGGCGCAGCACCGAGGCGTGGGGCGAGCAGCAGCGCTGCGTTGGTCGAGTAGTCGCCGAAGTCGGCCCGCGGGGGGCGCTCCAGCGTGATCGGGCTGCGCCCGTCCGCCGGCGGCGGCGGCACGTCACCCTCGGCCGACCCCAGCAGCGTCTCGGCCGCCCTCAGCACAGCCGCGCGCAACGCCTCGAGCGAGGGCTGCTCGCCCGAAACCACGGGCCCTGAGGAGGCTGGCTGGTCGCTCGCAGAAGGTTGGCTCATGATTCCCGCTCGGCGGTTGCGATACTAGCTGCGTGACCGACCAGGACTCAGGCGCCGAGCGCCACATCAACATCCACCTGTCCCCCGAGATCATGGGGGGCGTCTACGCGAACTTCGCCAACGTCAGCCACTCCGACTACGAGTTCACCGTGACCTTCGCGCGCGTCGACCACGAGGTCGAGGCCGAGGAGGTGCCAGGCGTCGTTGTCTCCCGCGTAAATCTCTCGCCGCGCTTCATGCGCGAGCTGATCGACGCGATGGAGGACAACTACTCCAAGTGGCGCACCCGTGAGGGGATCAAGAACCTGCCCGAGTACGGCGGCACGGAGGACGGACCTGAGGAGGAGTAGGACCGCACGGCCGCCAACAGCGCCACGATGAAGGTCGCGGTCGTCTCCGACATCCATGCCAACCGGCAGGCATTCGAGGCCACGCTCGAGGCGGTCGCTGCGAGCGATGCAGCCGAGCTGTGGTGC
>JAXDGQ010000082.1:0-11064 GCA_034664965.1 Solirubrobacteraceae bacterium
TCGACTTCACCTGTCAGCTCGGCGAGTGTGAAGCGGGCGCTCTGGAAGGAGCCGATCGGCTGGCCGAAGGCTTCGCGCTCGCGCACGTACTCGAGCGTCCAGCCGAGGGCGGCCTCGGCAGCCGCCACCGCGGACGCTGCGATCGACAGGCGCTCCTGGGGCAGGTTGGAGACGAGATACAAAAAGCCCTGCCCCTCTTCGCCCATCAGGTTGGAGGCCGGGACGCGCACCCCGTCGAATGACAGCTCGGCGGTGTCCTGGCCGTGCTGGCCGATCTTCTCCAGGTTGCGCCCCCGCGCGAAGCCGTCCATCCCGCGCTCGACCACGAGCAGGCTGATCCCGCGGTGGTCTTTTCGGGGCCCGCCCACCCTGGTCTTGACCGCGGCGATCACCAGGTCGGCGTTGATGCCGTTGGTGATGAACGTCTTCGATCCGTTGACGATGTAGTGGTCGCCGTCACGGCGCGCGCGCGTGGACATCGAGGCGAGGTCCGAGCCGATGCCCGGCTCGGTCATCGCGATCGCCGTGATCAGCTCGCCGGAGGCGATGCCTCCCAGCCAGCGCTCGCGTTGCTCCTCGGTGCAGTAGCTGAGGAAGTAGGGCAGGCAGATGTCGTTGTGCAGAGTGATTCCCAGGCCGAAGCTGCCGACACCCGCTTTCTGTGTCTCTTCGCCGATCACCAGGTTCAGGCGGAAGTCCTCCGCGCCGGCGCCGCCGTAGCGCTCGGGCACCGCCATGGCGAGAAAGCCGCCGCGGCCAGCCGTCGCGAACACCTCACGTGGCATCAGCCCCTCGCGCTCCCACTCGCCGTAGCGACCATCCTCGCCGATCACCTCGCGCTCCAAGAACGTGCGAAAGCTCGCGCGAAAGTCTTCGTGCACGTCTTCGAACAGGTCGCGGCGCATGGCCCGGACCCTATCTCGCGAGCCGCTCAGTGGAAGCGGGGCTTGGCGAGCAGTAGCTGGACGTCCTGGATGCGCCGCTCGCGAAAGCCCCCCTCGCAGTAGCTCAGATACAGCTCCCAAAGCCGGCGGAAGCGCTCGTCGTACCCGAGCGCGGAGAGGCGCTCGCTGGCGGCGAGGAACCGCTCACGCCAGCGCTGCAGCGTCAGCGCGTAGTGGGCGGTGATGTCGTCGACGTGTGCCTGGCGAAAGTCGGTCACGCGGGTGACTGTGCGCCCGATCACCTCCAGCGACGGCAGGCAGCCGCCGGGGAACACGTGCGTGTTCATGAAGCTCTTGCCCGCCTTCTCGACCTCGTAGGCCTCGTCCTCGATCACGATCGCCTGCAGCAGCATCGCGCCGTCGTCTGAGACGAGCTCCGAGCAGCGCCTGAAGAACGTAGGGAAGTACTGCCAGCCGACCGCCTCGATCATCTCGATCGACACGAGCTTGTCGTAGGGGCCCTGCCGGCCGATCTCCGCTCGGTCGCGGTAGTCGGAAAAGAGCACGGTCACACGGTCCTGCAGGCCCGCCTCGCGCACGCGCTCGGTCGCGTAGGCGTGCTGCTCGGCGGAGATCGTCGTGGTCGTCACGCGGCAGCCATGGCGTTGGGCCGCGTACAGCGCGAAGCCGCCCCAGCCGGTGCCGATCTCCAGCACGTGGTCCTGTGGGCTGAGCTTGAGCTTGGCGCAGATGCGCGCCAGCTTCGCCAGCGATGCCTGTTCGAGCGTGTCCTGCGGCGACTCGAAGACCGCGCACGAGTACATCATCGTCGGATCCAAGAACTGCGAGAACAGCTCGTTGCCGAGGTCGTAGTGCGACGAGATACGCTCGCGTGCCCGCCTGGGCGTGTTGCGCCCAAGCCAGCGCGCCCAGCGCTGGACGGGGATCAGCACGGGGGAAAGCGCACGGCGCAGGCGATCCAACGTGGCGACGTTGCGCGCCGCGATGCGCGTCAGCGCGACGAGGTCGTCGCAATCCCACAGGCCGTCGACGTAGGACTCGCCCAGGCCGACGCTGCCGCGCAGCAGCTGGCGGTAGAAGCGCGGTGATCGCACGCGCAGCACGGCCGTCAGCGGGCTTCGCGCCAGGCGCTGTCCGAAGACCAGCCTTCGCGGGCCCTCGACCACGACCAGCTCGCCTCCGCGGACGCGGGATAGCAGGCGCAGTGCCAGCCGGCGTGCCAGGCGATCGATCGGCGAGCAGCGGCCCTCGTGCGGGTGCCCGCGGTCGGTGCGCGCGGGGGATAGCGAAGCGGTTGGGTGCACGGCGCTCATGCCGCCACCTCTCGCCGGGCATGCGGCTCGCTCGTGCTCGCCGCGTCGGCGGCGCGCGGCGCTGCAGGGCATTGGCGCTCGCCGGGGTGCGCGTGATAGCTCGCGCCGCGCAGGCGCAGGCGCAGCGCGTGGGTGTAGATGCGCGCGGTCAGGCGCATCGTCAGGGCGGGATAGCGCAGCAGCGCCCGGCGCAACTCGCCGGGGGTCATCTCGCGGCGGCGCAGCGAGAGCGTCGCGTCGAACGCGCGCGCGCCGCCCTCGCGGCTTGATTGGATGTGCACCGACAGGCGCTCGCCGGGCTCGCTCAGGCGCCAGTCGTAGGTGTGGTTCATGCCCATCAGCGGCGAGACGTGCAGCGCCTTGGCAAACCGTCCGTGCAGCACCGCCGCCGTGCCGTGGTCGCTGCGCTCGTCGACGGCCATCACGTAGGCGTGGCGCTCCCCCCACGGCGTGTTCGTAACGTGCGCGACCACCGCCGTGACCTGCTTGCCGGCCACGTCATAGCAGTAGTAGAAGCTGACCGGGTTGAAGCAGTGCCCGAAATAGCGCAGGTGCGTGAGCAGCCGGATCGGCCCGTCGGCGGCGACGCCGGCTTGCTGCTCGACGAGGTCTGAGACGGCCGCGCGCAGCGGCGTCGCGGGGTCGCCGAGATAGTCCGCGCGGCGGAGCCACGCAAGCGCAGGGCGGCGCGCCGACCAGAGCCTGCTGGCATCGAACACGCCGGGCAGCTCGTCGAGGTCCACGTAGGCCATGAACAGCGGAAAGCTGAACTCGTCGGCCGGCGAGCTGCGGCGATGGCGGATCGAGCCCTCGTACAGGCACGAGGCGCGCGCAGCCGGCGACTGCGGCTCGGCGAGCGCGGGTGCGCCGGAAGCGGTCACCGCGGCGCTCACAGGGTCACCCCGAATGGCTTGCAGGCGCGCAGCGCGCTGACGACGCCGTCCTCGTGAAAGCCCCATCCCCAGTAGGCGCCGCAGTAGTGCGTGCGACCGGACAGCCCGCTGATCCTGGAGTGCCCCGACTGCGCGGCGACGCCGCTCGGCGTGTACATCGGGTGGGCATAGGGGATCGTGCGGATGATCTTCGCCGGATCGATTGCCTCGGTGCGGTTCAGTGTGACGCAGAAGTCCTCCTCGGCGGTCAGCCGCTGCAGATGGTTCATGTAGTACGTCACCGTGCTCAGCGGCCTGGGCTCGCGCAGCAGGTGGAAGTTCCACGCCGAGCGCGCCGCGCGCCGGCGCGGCAGCAGCGTGCTGTCGGTGTGCAGGACCGCCTCGTTGGCCTGGTAGCCGATCGACCCGAGCAGCTCGCGCTCGCGCTCGGAGGCGTCGCGCAAGATCCGCAACGCCTGATCGGAGTGGGTCGCGATGATCACCTGGTCATAGGACTCGCGGCCGGCGCCGGCGGCGACGATCTCCACGTGCCGGTCGTGGCGTGTGACCGAGTCGACCGGAGCGCGCAGGCGGATGCTGTCGCGAAAGGGCGCCGTAAGCGCCTCGACGTAGCGCGCCGAGCCGCCGGCGACGGTCGACCATCGGGGGCGGTCGCGGAAGCCGAGCATTCCATGGTTGGCGAAGAACTCGGCGATGAAGCGGGCTGGAAAGGAACCCGCCTTGCGCGGGTCGGCCGACCACACCGCCGACATCTGCGGCACGATCAGGCGCTCGACGAACGTCCGCGAGAAGCGGTGGCGCGAGAGGAATTCCTGCATCGACTCGCCGCTTTCCTCGTGGTCGAGCACGGCGCGCAGCGCGCGGTTGAAGCGCAGCAGGTCGACAATCATCCGTGCAAAGCGCGGGCTGGCGAGGTTGGCCGGCTGGCAGAACAGCCCACGTGGCGTGCCGCTGAACTCGAAGTCCTGCTCCTCGCCCTTGACCGAGAAGCTCATGTGCGTCGGCTGGCGCGGCACGCCGAGGCGGTCGAGCAGGCGGGTGAAGTTGGGGTAGTTGCGGTCGTTCATCACGATGAAGCCGGTATCGACGTGATGTGTCTGATGCGCCGTGTCCACGCGGATCGTGTTCGTATGGCCGCCCGCGTAGGAATTGGCCTCGTAGACGACGATCTCGTGCTCGCGGTGCAGCAAATGCGCGGCGACGAGCCCCGAGACGCCCGCCCCGACGATCGCGATCCTCATCGGAGCGCCTGCCCGATTCCCGCCGTGGTGTCCGCTGGAGGCAGCATCTCGTAAGTCAATCTACGCCGCCGCGGGGCTCCCAGATCACTGCCAGGTCGAGCCGATCGGGCTCGCCGGACCGAACGCGGCTGCCTGCTCGTTGCGCTCGCTGGCAGGAGTGCGTGCCCACGGCGTCGAACAAGAGCGCCGATGAAGCGTGTTGCCACACCTCCCGCCGATCGCCAGGCCCCCGGCCGCTCACCGCTCGGGGACACGAGCGAGCACCAGAGCCTCTCGAAGTACATCCGGGCCCGCTTCGAGGAGTGCTCGCGCTCGCAGAAGGACGTCGCGCAGTACATCGTCGACCACCTCGACGAGGCCGCCTTCCAGACGGCCGAGGAGCTGGCGCGCCGCGCCAACACCTCCAGCTCGACCGTCGTGCGCTTCTCCCAGGCGCTGGGCTTCGAGGGCTTTCCCGAGTTGCAGGCGGCTGCGCGCGAGGAATACCGCCGCGTGCACGCCAAGTCCGCCGAGCCGGGCGCTGCATCCTCGTCGGCACCGCTCTTCTCGCTCGACCAGAACGAGTTCGAGACGGCCCTGGCGGCAGATCATCTGAACGTCGAGGAGACCGCGCGCAAGATCTCGCGAAGCTCCGTCGAGGCCCTGATCGAGGCGATCGTCTCGGCCGAGAAGGTGCTCGTCGCGGGCACCGACCAGATGGCCTTCTTCGCCAGCTACCTGCGCCACCTGTTGATGCTGCTCGACCTGCGCGTCGATGTCGTCGCCAGCCCATCCCAGGAGGCGCTCAGCCGTCTGGGACGCATCGAGCAGGGGACGCTCGTGATCGGCCTCTCGGCCGGGCGTCCGCATCCGCTGGTGGTGCGCGCGATGAAGCTCGCGCGACACCGCAAGGCAAAGACGGCGGCGATCACCGATGCGACGCTCTCAGAGGTCGCGAAGCTCGCGCAGATCAAGCTCTACTACTCGTCCAACAGCCCGGCCTACGTCCGCTCTCACACGGCGCTGCTCAGCCTCATCCAGGCCCTCGCCTACGGCGTCTACGCGCAGGACTCGGCTCAGTACGATGACCGCATCAAGGCGTTCCGCCTCAAGTAGGACCGCGCCGCCAAGCTAGACTTGGCGCATGCGTGACGAGTCGACATTCCGCGTGAAGACGGGCCTCGCGGAGATGCTCAAGGGCGGCGTGATCATGGACGTGGTCAGCGCCGCGCAGGCGACGGTAGCCGAGGAAGCTGGCGCCGCCGCGGTGATGGCGCTCGAGCGCGTTCCCGCCGATATCCGCCGTGACGGCGGCGTCGCGCGGATGTCGGACCCGGAGATGATCGCCGGCATCCAGCAGGCCGTGAGCATCCCGGTAATGGCCAAGGCGCGAATCGGGCACTTCCTCGAGGCGCAGGTGCTGGAGGCGCTGGAGGTCGACTACGTCGACGAGTCCGAGGTGCTGACGCCGGCCGACGAGTCCAACCACATCGACAAGTGGGCGTTCAAGGTCCCATTCGTGTGCGGCGCGACAAACCTCGGCGAGGCGCTGCGGCGGATCGGCGAGGGGGCGGCGATGATCCGTTCCAAGGGCGAGGCCGGCACCGGCGACATCGTCGAGGCGGTGCGCCACATGCGCTCGATCACCGGCGAGCTCCGCCGGCTGGCTACCTTGGCCGACGCCGAGCTTGCGACTTCGGCAAAGGAGCTCGCGGCGCCGCTCGAGATCGTGCGCCAGGTCGCCCGCGAGGGCAGGCTGCCCGTGGTGCTGTTCTGCGCCGGCGGGATCGCGACTCCGGCCGACGCCGCGCTGATGATGGCGCTCGGCGCCGAAGGCGTGTTCGTCGGCTCGGGCATCTTCAAGTCCGAGGACCCGCCCACGCGTGCGCGGGCGATCGTCGAGGCCACGACGCACTGGCAGGATCCCGAGCGGGTGGCGGCCGCCTCGCGTGGACTCGGGCCGGCCATGGTCAGCCTGGAGAGCTCCAAGCTCGAGGGCGAGCAGCTTCTGGCCCAGCGCGGCTGGTAGCGGGTCCGATGGCCGGCGCAGGGCGTTGTCCTCGGGCTTGGCGCGGCGCTGCCGCGCCGGCGCCCTTGCGTTGCGGCCCGACTTGGCCCGCGAACGTCCAGCAGGCAGGTCTCTGAGCGCTTTGTCGGACCCACCGCTGATCGGCGTGCTCGCGCTGCAGGGCGACTTCGAGGCTCACGAGCGCGTCCTGCGGCGGCTTGGCGCGGAAGTGCGCGAGGTGCGCGTGCCGGTCGATCTCGGGGGCCTCGAAGGCCTCGTTATACCCGGGGGAGAGTCGACGACGATGATGCTGGGTGTCGAGCGCGAGGGACTGCGCGAGCCGCTCGCCGAGCTCGCCCGCGCCGGGCTGCCCGTGCTCGGCTCCTGTGCCGGTTTGATCCTGCTCGACCGGGCGCATCTCGGCATGATGGACATCCGCGCCGAGCGCAACGCATTCGGCCGTCAGATCCACAGCTTCGAGGCGGACATCGAGCTGGACGGGCTTCCCGGTGGGCCGTTGCGCGCGATCTTCATCCGCGCGCCGTGGATCGCGGAGCACGGGCCCGACGTCGAGATCCTCGCCGAGATCGATGGTCACGCCGTCGTCGCGCGCCAGGGCCACATGCTGGCCGTCGCCTTCCACACCGAGCTGACGGGCGACGACCGGGTGCACGGCCAGTTCCTCGAGTGGGTGCGCCAGGCTGGCCGCCGGGGCGTGCTCGGTTGAGTTGTTCCTCGTTGCCGGATTCGAGCTCGCCTCGGAGGGTCTAGCGAAACTCGCTAGACCAATCGTGGTGCGGGGTTCTCGGGCTCCCTGCATCGGCGCCAGCCCAGTCGCGGTCTTGAGCGCTCTTCTTGGGCCCGCTACGTAGGCGTGGCGAGTTTCGCCAGTCGTTTCGCTAGTCCTTTCTAGCGAGCCGGTGAGAGGGGGGCGGGCGGACGGGGCGAGGGCGGGGCAGCACGCTCGAGCGCCTGCCAGCCCTGGTCGCGCGCGTTATCGGCCTCCTCCGCGGCCATCCCGCCGCGGATGCCGAACAGACGCTTGGCGCGCAGCAGGTAGATCACCACGGCCACGTTGATCACGAACGCCAGCACCTTGAAGACGGTGGCGCGAGTGGCGATCTCATAGATCTCCAGCGGCAGCAGCGAGGTCGTCACGAGGAACGTCAGATACTCGGCCCAGCGCCGCTGATACCACAGTCCGACGGCCTCGATCCCCTCGACAGCCGCATACACCAGCAGCGCCGCGCCCAGCTCGTGGAGATGTGCAGATGAGGTCGTGAAGAGGTTGTCGAGCTCGTGCAGGAGGCCGTGCCCGGCGTGGCTCTGGCCGGCGACAACGCCTCCCTGCAGATCGGCGACCACTTTGTAGAACGTGTCCCGCAGCGTCCCGCGGTTGGCCGAGAAGACCAAGACGAGCGCGCCCAGCGCGCCGAGCACCAGGAAGTGGAAGGCCCGGTTGACCGCGATCAACCGCAGCACGATCATGTCGCGCAGCGGCTTGCCACGCAGCGGCAGCTCGATCTCGTCTCGCTCGGGCGGATGGCGGCGCGTCGGGTGCCCGGGCGCCCCCAGCGCCAGCCAGCTATCGCAGCGCAGGCAGCGGTACCAGCGCGTGCCCGCCGAATCCTCGCGAGCGAGGATCGCGTCCTGCGGGCGCAGCTCCTGCGCATCGGTGCCGACCAGCTCGTGCCCGCGCACGCTGCATATCAGCAGCTCCCAATGCAAACGCGGGCGAAAGCGTCGCGGCGGCTGCGTGCCGGGAGGATGCTCGACCACGCGCGAACGGTATCCGCGATCGGCGATACTCGCGAGCATGCTGGTCTCGGTCGCCGCCGACGAGGCGAGGGGCATCGCGCTTGCGCTGGTCGGGCAGCTCGCGAAGCGTGGGCATGAGACGCTGCTGCGTGGCGCGCTGGCGGATGACGAGCGCAGCGATTGGGCGTGGGCCGCGGAGGCGGCGGCGCGCGACGTCGCCGATGGCCGCGCACAGCAGGCCGTCGTGTGCTGCTGGACGGGCACGGGTGCGTCGATCGCCGCCAACAAGGTCGGCTCGGTGCGCGCCGCGCTGTGCCTCGACGCGGTCACGGCCGACGGGGCACGCCGCTGGAATGACGCGAACGTGCTCGCGCTCAGCCTTCGCAGTACCTCCGAAGCCGAGCTCGAGGAGATCCTCGATGCGTGGTTCGCAGCTGCACCGAGTGTGGACGGCGAGGATCGTGAGAACGTCGCCCACCTCGGCGAGATCGAGCGCAGCGAGCGCGCCTAGGCCGACGCGAAATGCACGACGCCGTCGGCCTCCTGCTCGACGACCTCGCCGTCGGCCAGCAGCAGATCGACGTGGCCGAGCACCTCCGACAGCGTCAGGTAGGCCTGCGTAACGGCTACGTTGCCCCACAGCTCGTGCGCGATCTCGTGCGCCGTGCGCGGTTGTGCCTCGACCAGGCGGCGGATCTTCTCCGCGCGCCGGCGGTGCAGGCGCATGCGTTCGTCGATCAGCGCCACGTGGTCGACGATCGGCGGCCCGTGACCCGGGAGCACGAGCGACAGCGACATCTCGCGCGTCTGCGCCAGCGAGGCCATGTAGCGGACGAGCGCCCGCGGGCGTGGCCCGAGGTAGTCCGGCTCGGCGCCGAGCGGGCGCGCCAGCAGCGGGTTGGAGGAGATGTGCTTGATCAGGTGATCGGCGGCGAGCAGGATCGAGCGAGCCTCGTCATGGAAGACGGTGTCTGATGGACTGTGCCCCGGCCTGTGCAGCACCTTCAGCGTTCGATCGCGCAGGCGCAGCTCGCTGCCGTCGGCCAGCGGGCGCGTCACCTCGACGGCCGAGCCCCACGCGCGAAAGCCCGCGGAGACGGCGCGCAGCGCGGTGACCACTTCCGGCGGTATGCCGTGGCGCAGCATGACGGCCTCGGCGAAGGAGTCGTCGGCGTCGGCCTGCTCGCTGTAGCGCGATAGGTACGGCGCGAGCGCATCCAGCGCGGCCACCTCGGCGCCCGAGCGCCGCGCGAGGATGGCGGCGAGCCCGAAGTGGTCGATGTGCTGGTGGCTGACCACGAGCAGCTCGATGTCCTCGACCGAGTGACCCCGCGCCGCAAGCGCCTGCTCGAGCTCGTCGAGCGCCTTGGCCGAGTTGGGGCCGGAGTCGATCAGCGTCAGCGGCGAGTCCTCGATCAGGTAGGCGTTGATGCGCCCGACGCGAAACGGCGTGGGAACCGCCAGGCGATGGATCCCCGCCGCGGCGGCGCGGGCCAGCTCCTCGTGCTCCTCGCGCTGGCCGTTCTCGTCGCTCACGAGCGAATCAGCGCGAGGACCTCGTCGCGGCGCCTGGCCATGTCCTGCGGCGATATCAGCGACTCCAGGCACAGTCGCAGCAACGGCTCGGTGTTCGACGGGCGCACGTTGAAATGCCAGTCCTCGTAGTCGATCGAGATTCCATCGAGGCGGCTCTGCTCGGCATCGGAGTAGTGCTCGGCGATCTCCTCGATCCTCGCCAGCGGGTCGGCTACCTCGGAGTTGACCTCGCCGGAGATGAAGTACCGCTCCTGATAGGGCGCGAGCAGCTGCGCCAGCGAGTTGCCCTGGCTGCTGAGCATCTCGAGCATCAGCAGCGCCGGGATCGTGCCGGAGTCGGCGCAGTAGAAGTCGCGAAAGTAGTAGTGGCCCGACACCTCGCCGCCGAACAGCGAGCCCTCCTTGCGCATGCGCGTCTTGAAGAACGCGTGGCCGACGCGGTTGATGAACGGCTTGCCGCCCGCGGCCCTGACGGTGTCGGGCACGGCGCGCGAAGCGCGCACGTCATACAGGATCGCCTCGCCGGGACTCTTGCCAAGCAGCGACTCGGCCAGCAGCGCGGTGAGGAAGTCGCCGGCGACGAACGCCCCGGTCTCGTCGATGAAGAAGCAGCGATCGGCGTCGCCGTCCCAGGCGATCCCCAAGTCGGCGCCCGTGTCCAGCACGCGCTTGACGATCAGCTCGCGGTTCTGCTCCAGCAGCGGGTTGGGCTCGTGGTCGGGGAAGTTGCCGTCCGGCGTCCAGTAGGTCTCGATCAGCTCCAGGCCGAGGCTCTCCAGCAGCGGCCCGACCATCGGACCCGCCATGCCGTTGCCCCCGTCCACGACCACCTTCAGGGGCCTCGGCGCGGAGCGCACGACGTCGGGATCGATGAACTTCAGCGCCGCCGTCTGGAACTCCCCGTAGAGATCGACCTCCTCGAGCGTTCCGCGCTGAGCAATCTCGCTCCCGGCGCCCCGTCCGGCAGCCCCGCTTGCTGCTTCGGCTTCGATGCGGCGGCGGACGTCCTCGATGCCGGAGTCGCCCGACAAAGCGATCGCGCCCTCGCGGACGAGCTTGGCGCCGGTGTAGGGCTTGGGGTTGTGCGAGGCGGTGCACATCAGGCCCCCGTCGAGCTCGCGCGAGCCGACGAGGAAGTAGAGCATCTCGCTGCCAACCTGCCCGGCGTCGATCACGTTCGCGCCGGCCCCCAGCATCCCCTCGCGGTAGCGCGCCGCCAGCTCTGGAGCGCTCAGGCGCATGTCGCGCCCGAGGCCGACGCGCAGCTGCGAGACGGGCTTGCCTGCCAGACCGGCGAGCACGTGCGCGAACGCGCGGCCGATCGCTTCGGCGAGGTCGCCGTCGATCTGCTCGCCGTACAGGCCGCGAATGTCATACGCCTTGAAGATCTCAGGTGGTGGCCAGGCGCCCATGCGGCTGTCCATCCTATGC